>DATBBD010000001.1:0-4769 GCA_036271175.1 Polyangiaceae bacterium
CGGCGCCGGCGCTCCGGCCGCGACGAAGAGCGCGAACGACGTCCCTCGCGCTACCGAAGTGGCGCGACCCACGACGGCGCACGCGGGCGATTCCAGCTGTTCCGCGGCGGCGTGTGGCGCGAAGACCGACGACTCGAACGGCCCGGCGACCTTGGCGAAGGCCGCAGAGGCGTCTTCTACGACCCCCGACGTCGCGCCTGCCACCCTCGCCGAATCGCCGTCGGCCGCGCTCGCCAGCGCGCCTTCGACCTCGACGACATCGGCTGCTGCGGCTCCGAGCACCGCGCCGGCGCCGAAGCCCGCCGCCGCAAGACCGAAGCGCGCCAAGAAGGCCGCCGCCGATGACGGCTGCGGTGCGGGGTCGTGCTCAAGTCGGAAGTGAGTTTGCATTGACCGTCAGGGGGGAGTCGATGGCGGGAGTCGGCATCGGGCTCCGCGCGCCGTTGGTCGACGATCTGCTCGACGCTCCGCCGTCCGAGCTTCGGTTCGTCGAGGTCGCGCCCGAAAACTACATCGCTCGCGGCGGTCGCTATTCGGCGGATCTCCGCCGCGTTGCTGCACGATGGCCGGTCGTCGCGCACGGCCTCTCGATGTCGCTCGGCGGCGTCGATCCGCTCGACCGCGGCTATCTCGGCCGCCTTCGGGCGTTCCTTCGTGACATCGGTTCGCCGTGGCACAGCGACCATTTGTCGTTCGGCGTCGTCGGCGGGGTCGCGCTCCACGAGCTCTGCCCCATTCCGTTCACGCGTGCGGCCGCCGAGCACGTCGCGGCGCGCGTTCGCGAAGCACAAGACCTTCTCGGCCTTCCGATGGCGGTCGAAAACATCACCTATTACGCCACGCCCGGCGCCGAAATGGACGAGGGCGACTTCATCGGCGAAGTGTTGCGGTCGAGCGGGTGCAAGCTCCTTCTCGACGTGAACAACGTTCACGTCAACGCGAAGAATCACGGCTTCGACGCGCTCTCCGTGCTCTCGAAGTTACCGCTCGCGGAGGTCGTGCAAATCCACATCGCGGGTCACGACGCGAGCGACCCCGAGCTCACCATCGACACGCACGCCGAGGCGATCTCGGACGATGTGTATTCGCTCCTCGAGTGGACCCTGGCGCGCACCGGTCCGTTGCCGGTGCTCCTCGAACGCGACGACGATTTTCCGCCCTGGAGCGAGCTCTGCGACGAAGTGCGCCGCCTCGACGGCATCGTGCAGCGCGCCGGCTCTCTCGAAAACGGTGACGAGCGGGCGGTCGAGTCGTCTTCGATGCGCGACGGAGCGGCGTGCCGTCCCTGAGCGACTATGAATCCCACGTGCGCCAGCTCTGCCTCGCGCGTGCACCGGATCCCCGCGACGTCGACGCGCTCGGGGGCGAATCGTGGCGCTGGCTTCGTTATCGCCGCATGGTCCGTCGTCGATTCGAAGAGACGCTCGAACATCAGTTCCCACGGTCGTTCGCCGGAATCGGCGAAGAGACGTTCGGGGCGATCGTGGAGCGGTTTCTCGCCGCGTCTCCGCCGCGGTCGGCTGTACTTCGCGACGTAGGCGGCGAATTCGCGGATTTTTTCCTGCGTGCGACGTTCTTCGCGCTCCCGCCCTACGCTCGCGACTTGGTTCGGCTCGATTGGGCGGAGCGCGCGGTCGGGTACGAGCTCGACGATGACGCGAGCGACCGCATCGTGGAACTCGTGATGGATCGGCCCGCGGTGCTGTGTCGGGCGCATCGCTTGCTCCGGCTCGTTCACGCCGTCCACCGCTGGGATTCGAACGCCGAGGCGCCGCCGCGCGCCGAGCCCGCGGCGCTCTGCATCTATCGAGAGCGAGACACCCACGAGGTCCGCGTGCTCAAGATGTCCGGCGCGGGAATGGCGCTCCTCGAGGAGATCGCGCTTGGCGAGCGCACGCTCGTCGACGCGATCCGAACCGCCGCGGAGCGCTCCGACGGAACGCTCGATCTCGATTTCGCCCGAGCTACCGGCGCGCTCCTCGTGGAGTTGACGTCGCGCGGCCTCTTGCTCGGGTCGCGGGCGAGCGTTTCGAAAGACGAGTCTCCTTGAACGACGAGTTCTCCGGGTCCACGTGGATGTTCGCCGGCGTGTTCGTGAGCACCGTGCTCGTCGGTTGCAACGACACCGACGCGCGCGTCGTGAAACGGGTCGCTGCGCCCGCCGAAGCTCCGTCGATTGCCCCCGGAATGGGTCGAGTTCGGTTCGACGTCGTGCCGAACGGGACGGCGACGTTTCTCATCGATGCGCCGCTCGAGAAGATCCGGGGGCGCTCGACGACGTTTCGCGGGGGGCTCGACGTCGATACGGACGATCTGACGAAGACCACCGGTGAGATCGACGTCGACCTCGACGCCCTGCGCACGGAGACGTTCGCGGACGCCGACAAGAACGCTACCCAGACAGGACACGCGAAAAACTGGCTCGAGATCGGGACCGACGTGGACGCGAAAACCCGCGAAGAAAATCGGTGGATCCGCTTCACCATTCGCGGGCTGACGGTCGCGGGTCCCGCCCGGCTCGGCGACGTGCCGAAGACGAACGGCGAAAGCGTCGTTCACGTGACGGCTCGCGGCGATCTCTGGTTACACGGGGCTTCATCGCCGAAAACCGTGGCGCTCACGGCCACCTTCGAGGCAAATCCGACTCTCGGTTCGGTTCACTTCGTCACGGATTCGCCGCTCGCCGTTTCGCTTCGCGAGCACGACGTCAAGCCGCGCGACATCGCCGGACGCTTTTTGAACGGTGCGCTCGAAAAAGTCGGCAAGAAAATCGACGATCAGGTTCAGGTGTCCATCGACGCACTGGCCAAAACCAGCGGCGCGACCTAGTCCCTCGGATCCAAAATTCGCCGGAGAATTTTCGAGGCCCCCTGACGGGCAAGGGCCTCGAAAATTCAGCGTCTAATGCCGCGTCGTCGTTCCATTGACTCTATCTCGCAGGTGCTGCACTAACTTCACTCACCGAGGAACCGACCATGCCATTTCCCTCCGACGAGAAGCTCATGGCGTTGAGCAAGGATCTGCTCGACTCGATCGACGCGATCTTCGGCGTACACTCCGGCTATCGCGCGGTGCACGCGAAAGGCGTGCTCCTCACGGGCACGTTCACGCCCACGGCGGCAGCAGCGGGGCTCTCCCGAGCGCAGCACTTGGTGCAGCCGTCCACGCCGGTCTTCCTTCGCTTCTCCGACAACACCGGGATCCCCATGATTCCCGACAACGACCCCAACGCGTCTCCTCGCGGTTGCGCGATTCGGTTCCAGCTCGCCGAGCACGTTCACACCGATATCGTCAGCCACTCCGCGAACGCGTTTCCCGCCAAAGACGGGCGCGAATTTCTCGAATTCCTTCGCGCGATCGTCGCGAGCGCGACGTCGAAGGCGTCGCCGTCCCCCGTCGAAGTGTTCGTGGGCTCTCATCCGGCGGCACTTGCGTTCGTCCAAGCGGCGAAACCGGTTCCGTCGAGCTTTGCCCGCGAAGCGTATTTCGGCCTCACCGCGATGCGCTTCACCAACAAGGACGGAGTTAGCCGTTACGGGCGCTATCGCTTCGTTCCCGACGCCGGGCTCGAGCATCTCGCCGACGAAGCGGCCAAAGGCAAGAGCGCGACATTTCTTTTCGACGAAATTGCCGAACGAATCGCTCGGGGTCCGGTGGGTTTCACGCTTCAGGCGCAGATTGCGAACGAAGGCGACGTCGTCGACGACGTGACGATTCACTGGCCCGACGACCGCGCGATCGTGGACCTCGGGAAGATCGCGCTCACGGGGTTCGTGCCGAACAACCCGAACGAACAGAAGCGGATCATCTTCGATCCCATCCCGCGCCTCGACGGCATCGAGCCCTCGAATGATCCGCTCCTCGAGCTGCGCGCCGCGATCTATCTCATGAGTGGCCGGCGGCGCCGCTCCGCGCCCGACGCTTGAAGCGAACGCGTCATTGCACTTTGCCAGCGTCGCCAATGCCTGTCACTTCCGGCCGGTGAGGCTGACATGTCGCGACGGCCGCGTTCGTCGCGAAGGCGCGATGTTTTTCGCGTTGCGCGCGCGCCTCACCGCCGAGTGGATCGGCGCGAACCTCGAGCAACACAAGAAGGCGCCGCCGTCTTACAAGTGCCCGCTCGACGTCGACGGCGTCGAGTACAAGGTGGCACCCGGCAAGACGGGGTTCTGGGTGCAGCTCAGCGCGCCGAGCGCGGAAGGCGCGCAAGAGGTGCTCGACCGGTCGCGCGCCCTCATCCGTTGACAACGCGCTGGGCCGTCGCGCCGCCGTCCGTGCGCGGACGGCGGTCGAGGAGCGCGGGGGCGTGCCGGGTACGTCAAGGTGGGCCGGACCGGGCCTCGGCGGCTAGGACCGAGTCGCGATTGTCACGGTTCCGTCGGCAACGCGCACTGTTTGAGCCAGCGAGGGGGGTTACGTCGAGAAGGACGGGCGAAACCGTTTGGCGCGTGACCGATTAGCCGGGATGCTGTGCTATTCGCCCCAGTCCCTCCTTTTCGACCCGCCGATGAAAACACCCCGCCACTCGCTCGTCCGCTACACGGCTGACCGTTACACCGTCTTCCACGTCTTCGTATTCGCAGCCATCCAGCTCGTGGTGTGGCGTTTTGCGTCTCCTCTCGTCGCGGCCCTCGCGGTGCTCCCGCTTCTCGTGCTGTCGTTGATGTCGGCACCGATTCACCACAATCACCAGCACGTGAACGTGTTTCGCGCGCCGCTCTTGAATCGCCTGTTCGAGATCCCGCTCGCGCTCCAGACGGGCATCGGCT
>DATBBD010000002.1:0-2776 GCA_036271175.1 Polyangiaceae bacterium
CCGCAATTGTTCGGGTCGTCGTTGGTGTCGACGCACGACGAGCTGCACGCTTGATAGCCGGCGCCGCACGCGATGCCGCACTTGCTCGACGTACAGGTCGCCGTGCCGTGGGTCGGAGTTGTGCATTCGTTGGCGCAGGAGCCGCAGTGAGAAACGTCGCTCGTGAGATCCGCGCAAGCGCCGGAACAGGCCTTCTGGGGCGCGGTACATTGGGTCGTGCACTTGCCGGATGCGCACACTTGTCCGACGTCGCAGGACGCCGCGCAGGCGCCGCAGTTTTTCGGATCGTTCGTGAGATTCGCGCAGCCGTCGGAGCAGTTCGTGAACTTGGCGGCACACGTCGTCACGCAGTTCCCCGTGGCGCAGGTTCGCGTGCCGTTCGGCGCGTCGCCGCAGGCGTTCCCACACGCGCCGCAGTTCTTCGTGTCATTCGCGAGGTTGGCGCAGGTCATGTCGCACGGCGAGAGCGTGCCTCCGCAAACGAAACGGCAGGTCGAGCCGGTGCACAGCGGCGTGCCTCCGTCCGGCGCCGAACACGACACGCCACACGCGCCGCAGTTCGCCTCGTCCGCCGCCGTGTCGACGCAGGAACCTTCGCACTCGACGAGACCGTCGTCACACATCGAGCCGGAGTCGGGCGAATTGGGTCGTCCCGCGGCTCCGCCGGTTCCCGAGGCGACGCCGCCCGTGGCGTCGGGGTTCGTGATGCCGCCCTGACCTCCGGACGTCGCGCCGCCGCCGAATGTCCCGCCCATTCCGGAAGCGCCACTCGCCGAAGACGACCCGCTCCCTCCCGAGGTGTCGCCTCGTCCGCCGACGCCCCCCGTCTCCGAGGGGCCTTCGCTGGGGACGCAGAGGTTCGTCGAATGTTGGCAGACGTAACCACTGACGCAAAGCCCGTCGGTCGTGCAGTGCTTGTCGGAAAGATCCCGCTCGAGCGAGCTTTCGCAGGACACCGTCGCGAGCCCGAGCGTCGTGAACCCGAGCACCGCGAACGCCAGCGTGGCGCGTCGGGTCGCGATCAGCGACCGGAGAACAAGGCGAGCGAAGGGCAAGATTCAGAACCTCCGTCCGAGGGTTCCACCGCAGATCGTCGGAGAGCATCCGAACGAGACTTGGGTCGTGGGGATCTCGGAATTGTGCTTCGCCCCGATGAAGACCATGACGCCTCCGGCGAGAACG
The DNA here is from genome assembly GCA_036271175.1 of Polyangiaceae bacterium. Lineage (GTDB taxonomy): Bacteria > Myxococcota_A > Polyangia > Polyangiales > Polyangiaceae > DASZVB01. The sequence goes on from DATBBD010000002.1 coordinate 1,183, forward strand.
AGCGCACCGCCGACTCCGACGAATACCCGCGCCGCGGTCTGGCGCGCTTGCATCTGGTTGTAGTCGTCAACGAACGCGACTTGGGTACCGTTCTCGTCCTTCTTCGCCTGGCTCTGTGCGCTTCTCCGGAGCAACTCGAAGATCAACGCACCGCCGAGCGCCGCCCCGCCCGCGCCCATCGTCACGAAGCCGATCGTCGGAAGCGGCGACCGGTGCGGCTCGCTCACCGGAGCTGGCGTCGTGGGGAGCGACGTCACGGGTTCAGGCGCCGCCGCCTCCATCTCGGTCATCCTCAGCTCGAGCTCCGTTTGGCCATTCGCCGTCACCCCGAAGTCGCGGGCGGCGTCGATGTAACCGGGCAAGTGCACCGAGACATTGTGCGAACCCGGGTCGAGATCGCCGGACCACGGCGTATTCCCCATCGAGCGCCCGTCGATGGTCACTTCTGCGCCGGGCGGAGACGACGAGATCGCTGCATGCCCGACTTGCTTTTCCTCGTGGAGCCTCGCTTCGAGGGACGCGATCGCACGGTTGGCCTGGGCCTGGTCGGACGGGTTCGTCGTGCGCCGGAGAAAGTCGCGGTACCAGAGAAGCGCGTTCGGCACGTCGTCGAGCTTCTCGTACGCGCGCGCGATGTCGAACGAGAGTACGGCGCTCGGCGAGATGCGGTCGGCCTCGAGAAATGAATCGATCGCGTCGCTATATCGCTTCGCCTCGTAAGCGGCGACGCCGGCCTCGTAGCGTTGCTTGGCTTCCGCCCTCGGAGAGAGCGGCGTCGTGCCGTCCGCTAACGCCACGGAAGCCGTCGCCGCGGCCACCCCTTGCCCGAGCACGACGAGCACGCAGAGCGCGCGGGCGCGCCGTGCGCCATCACGGCGTTTCATCAATACGGGTCCTTGAGGTCCGGCGTGGTGCGTTCGAGGGGCGGGTACAATACCGAGTCTCCGCTCGTCGCGGTGTCGGTCGCAGATGGCGCGGGGGCGTCGGTCACTGGTTCGGCGGACGGGATCGGCGATGCAGCGGTGATCGTTGCGCTCGCGGCTGCGACCACCTCGGTTGCCGCAGGCGCGGGAACTTTGGACGGGTTTTCGTGACCTTCGAACGAGCGCGCTGGGGCGCGCGCCTCACGGCGAGCCACCGACTTGCGGTCCGATGCCGCGCGTCGCACCGCCTGCGCGAGCGACGTCGCTTCGCCGTCGTGGCGCCGGAACGACGGCGCGGGCGCGCCCACCGGTTGCTCGCGCGGCTGCGTCACCGGCGTCGCTCGAAGCTGCCGTGCCGGCGCCCCGGTGCTCGCGGCCGTCCCCTCTTTGCCGAGCGCCGCACTCTCGACTCCTGTCGTGCTCATGCCTGGCTCTTTAGATGCCAACAGCGCCCCGATCAACAGCGCGCCGGCGACGATTCCCACTACGACGAATGCCGCGCGCGCGCCGCGATGCTTTCGCGGCAGACCCGCGATCGTCGACGACGCCGGCGAGGGCCCCGTCGAGAGGTGGGGGTTCACCGTTCGAACCAGTGGGATCGCCGAATAGCTCGGCGCCGGCAACCCCAGGAAACTGGGGAAATGTCCCAGGGTGACGTCGGGACGAAGCCA
>DATBBD010000003.1:0-9301 GCA_036271175.1 Polyangiaceae bacterium
ATGTCCGGCGGCAGAAGCAGTTGCTGATCGACCTCGTACGGCAGGTATCCCTTGGCCATTTCGCCAAAGCTAAGTTCCATCCCGTCGCTGTCGATCCCCTCGAGGCGCCCTTTCCCAGCTCTCGGGGAGCTCGAGGGGAGCGCCGCTCCCCTCGAACGAGATAGTCACGACGGAGCCCGTCGGGCTTTGCCCGACAGGCTCCTAGGCGCGGTTTGCTTCGAGCATGCCCGCGGCGAGGCCCGCGAGCCCTTCGAGCGATACGACTCGGCTCGACAGCACCGTGCTTTGCGCGTCGCTCACGAATACCCGGAGCCAAGGTCCGTCGAGCGACGAGTACACGATGAACGACGCGAACCTCTGGGCGGCGCGCGCCTTGGCGAGCACTTGAAGGCCGCTTCGACAGCCGAGCAGGGCGCGACACACCACGAGGTCGTAGGGCCCGCGGTTGAAGAACAGATCCTCGAGCTCGTCGCCGTCCTTGGCGTGGGCGACCAGGCGCGACTTGATCCCCACGAGGGCGTCTTGAAGCGTTGCACGGGCGTCGGCGCTCGTGTCGGCGATGAGCACCGCATAGGACGCACGGCTGGAACGTCGTGACGTGGGGGGGGTCGTCGTCGGTTGCACGCGCCCCTGCTAACGCAGGGTTCATGCCGAGCGCAAGGGGCAGGTAAGTAGCGAGAATTCGCTCGGAGTCGCCTCCGAGGTGTGCGTGTCTTTCACACTTGAACGAACAGCTGTGAAATCGTCACGCTAACTGACGGATTGAACGTAGGGTCGGCGCGGGAGCTCTTCATGACGACATTTCACGATTTCAAAGTACGGACGATCGACGGAAAGGACGTTTCTCTCGGCGACTTCGCAGGAAAGGTTCTCCTCGTCGTCAACGTGGCGTCGCGCTGCGGGCTGACCCCGCAGTACACGGCTCTCGAAGAGCTCCACCGCCGCTACCTCGGGCGTGGTTTCTCCGTCGTCGGCTTTCCGTCGAACGATTTCGGCGCACAGGAACCAGGAACCGACGCCGAGATCCAGGCGTTCTGTTCGACGTCGTACGACGTGACGTTCCCCATGTTCTCGAAGATCCACGTCAACGGCGACGCGGAAACGCCGGTCTATGCATTCATGAAGAGCGTGGCGACGGCGCCCAAGGGACCGGGTGACGTCACGTGGAACTTCGAAAAATTCCTGGTCGGAAAGGACGGCCGCGTCCTCGCGCGTTTCGCGCCGCCGACGAACCCGATCGACGGAGAAATCGCGTCCGCCATCGAGCAGGCGCTCTGAACGCGTCGCGGCCCGGCGCTCACGAGCGGGCTCGGCGACCCTGGCGTGCCTCGGCGACGGTACCGTAGGCGCGTAGCCCCGCGTCGCGCGCAACGGGGCAACTGAGCCGCACGTGCATGTGCGTCAGGTGCCCCCATTCGTGGTGGAGCAGCGGCTCTTCGTCGTGAAGACCGCCGAACACCTTGAAGAGCGTCGTCGCGGTCTCGCCGGTCTTGGTCGCGTATTCTTTGAGGATTTGCTGAACGGACCGATCCATGAAGATGGCCTCGACGTTCGCGTCCTCGGAAAGGGCCTTCACGAGCGACCACGTTCGCTGCAGATCGAGGTTCTCGCGCGTCGCTCGGACGTACCAGGCCGGCCCAGTCGAATAGTAATAGCCGAGGTCGACGTCGCGTCCCGATTGGTGACTCCGATGCGGCCGCAGATAGCCGCCGCGCTCCGCGCTGATCTGCCCGACGTACAATTTAGGCGTAGCGGGCCACTCTTCGTTGACGCGAGCAATCGCCTTCACGAGAGACGCGACCGTCTCTTCGGTTCCGTAAGCCCGCTTCGGGTCGACGACGTCCCAGAGCGGGCCGTCCGGCATGCGGAGCCCCGCGATGAGCGCGCCGCGGTTGGGTCGACCGACGGAAAGCGCGCCAAAGAAAGTAGGGTCTGCGGCGAGCCGGCGGCGAATGTCGGAGCGACGGAGCTCGGTCGGGATGCCGCGAATGGCGGGCACCGGTAGGGCGAGAGCAGCGAGCGCCGTCGTGGGGGAACTCGGGGCGACGGAGCGGGCGTCACGCACCAACGGCGCGGTCGCCGGCGCACCGCGCGCGACGGATCGGCTCTCAACCAGTCGCGCCGGGAGATCCGCCGCAGCGAGAATCGAGGAAACCAAGGCGATCCCCAGCGACCAACGGGGAAGTCGCCGTCGAAACGCGCGACCGGCGCCGAAAAATGCTTCGTCCTCGACGATGGGCAAGGCGCACGAGCATGGCTCCATCATGGCGGCGCGACTAGGTCCCTTGCCCGAGCCTGAGCGCTAGCCCAACGGTAGCCGCGAAACGCGCGTGTGTTACCAGGCCCCTCTCGAGGGCGTTCATAAATTTCGCGCCTCCAGGCCACGCACTGCCTGGGATCGCCCGAAGTCGGCTACTATATGAACGGCGCGGAGGACCTTCGTCACTGCGCTCACTTTTCCCCACCATCTAGCTTGCGAGTCCCCGATGGGGCCCGGTTCGAAGCGGGGTTGGGTTCCTGGAGGTTCTTTCGTGAGACGCGCCCAATCCGCTGGCTACTGGAGATCCCCTGCGATCGCCGTTCTCGTCCTGACCGCTTTTCTGGGATGCGGTGGAAAGGACGACTCCGCGGAGCTCGGCGCGGACGCCGGGCATCGCGCGCTTTGCGGCAACGGGAAGCTCGACAAGGGCGAGGCCTGCGACGGCACGAACTTCGGCGGCGAGACGTGCGCCAGCCTGACCATGGCCGTCTCGCCCGCGGGCACTCCACGCTGCGCGGAAGACTGCGCGTCGATCATCACCGACGGCTGTACGGGCGGCGGCGGTGAAGGCGGCTCGGGCGCGACGTCGGGCGCCGGTGCGACCACCGGAGTGGGCGGAGCCGGCGCGACGACCGGAATTGGCGGCTCGGGCGCCACCGTGGGAATCGGCGGCAACGGCGCGACGACCGGAATCGGCGGCAACGGTGGGCGGCTCGGCGGCAACGGCGGCACCCTCGGGCGCGGCACGCCGGGCTGAAGGGGCCCGCGGCCTCCGCCGCTTTCGATGACGGCGACGGAGGCGTCCGGACGACTAGCGACGTCTCGGCGACGGCAAGGCTTCGCCGAGGGCGAGCGCCCGGACGCGGGCGAAATCGTCCGTCGCCGTAAAGAGCCCCTCGACGCTCCGTTCCGCGAAGCGGCGCGCAGCTTCCATGGGCCGCGCGTCGGCGTCGTGCTCGAGACACCACGCGGCGTGCTCGGCCAGGAGCGACAGCGCGAGAGCACGCGCGAGCGCGAGCGCGAAGCGGCGCGCGCCGGATTCGAGCGCCGGACGGCTTTCGCCCGACGTCGCGCGCGCCCAATCGACCGCCCGGCGGAGTCGTTCTGCAGCGCTCTTGGCGAGCGCCTGGAGTTCGGGATGCGCCGTGTTCCGCGCGCGCTCTTCGGCCATCTCGAGCAGCGGTCCCGCGGCTTCTTCGCGAGCGAGAGCCCGCAGTGACTCGAGCGAAAGGACGTTCGTGGTGCCTTCCCAAATGGAGAGGACCTGCGCGTCGCGAAGGAGCGCCGGTAAGCCGGTGTCCTCGACGTAGCCCGCGCCGCCAAAGCACTCGAGCACCTCGCTCGCGGAGGTGACGGCGGTCTTGCCGGCGAAGAGCTTCACGACGGGCTGAATGACCGACAGGGCCGCTTCTTCGCGCGGCGTCGCCGTGCCGGTCTCGCTCTTGCCGAGCAAGAGCGCCTCGTGGAGCGCGAGAGCGAGCGCGCCTTCGTGCTCGGCGGCGAGATCGGCGAGGGTCTCGAGGTGGAGCGGTTTATCGGCAAGGAGCGAGCCGAACGCGACGCGCCGGCGCGCGTAGTCGCGCGCGAGCGACAAGCCGCGCTGCATGCCGGCGACCGAACACACGGCGTTCCAGGTACGCGTCACGTTCAACATCGGCGCCATGTGCCGCACGCCGTCCGACAGCCCGGCGAGCGGCGTCGCGACGGTGCCGTCCAGGGTCAGCTCCGCCGTCGGAAGGTGTCGTGTCCCGAGCTTGTCCTTCAGCCGATGCACGACGATGCCGTTCAATCGCCCGCCGTCGTCGCGAACGCGGACGAAGAACAACGCGAGCCCTTTGCCGCCCGGTCCGTTCCCTTCGGGTCGCGCCAAGGTGAGCGCCACCTCGGAGCTCACCGCGGACGTGAACCACTTCGTTCCGTACAGCCGAAAGGCGCCGCTCTCGTCTCGTCGCGCGACCGTCTCCGAGAGCCCGACGTCGGAGCCGCCGGTGCGCTCGGTCATCCACTGTCCGCTCGTCCAGGCCCGCGCCGGATCGCGACTGGTGAGCCGCTCGAAGGCTTCGTCGCGGAACGCCGACGACGGCAAGCCTTCGAGCGTGCGCGCGCATCCGTCCGTCATGGCGAGAGGGCACGTGTACGTCTGACTCGAGGGCGCGAAGAGATACACGAGCGACAATTGGTGCACGCGCGAAAAGGCGCCGTGACGACGCTCGTACGCCGTCGCGACGAGGCCCTTCTCCGCCGCGACGCGCGCGTATTCGCGCCACGCCGCGTTCACTTCGACGCGATCGACGCGGTGTCCCCACGCGTCGTACGGAACGTGCCGCGGCTCGTCGAGACGGTGCTCTCGCGCTAGCGCGTGCAGCGACCCTCGCGCGAGCTCGCCCATCTCCTCGAGAGACGGCGCGACGTCGTTCATCACGTCGCCGGGAAGTGTTCGCCTCAGCCACGACCCGAGCGCGCGATCTTCGACGAACGCGTTGCCGAGCTCGGGGGGTTCTTGAAAGAACGGCATACGACGACGCTACAGCGCTTCCCCGCGTCGTCGAGAGCACGGGTGGCGGCGACTGCCCGACCGAGCGCAAAATGACAAGACGGAAATACTGCTCAGCTTCTCAGCCCTGAAAGGATACACCCTGTTTTTTCATTCAATGCCGCCCGAGTAGTGATAAGCGTCGAGGCTTCGGGAAATCCGAGAAACAACCCGGGGCATCTCCCCCGAGATCGCGAGCCCCCGCGACAGCGCGGAGGCCGGAGGCAAGGCGTGCGGCGAAGACCATCTCCACCGAAGAGACGTTCAGTAAAAGCATCGGAATCGAAGTCGGCGACGTCGTCGCGCGGAGGCACCTCGCGACCCGGATCGAAGACGAACACGCGGCCCGCGAAGAAGCGCGCCGCAAAGACAGCCGCCAAGCGACCCGCGGCGCGCGCCTCCGCAAAGCAAGCCACCCCGGCGCGCGCGCGTCGAACAGCAGCCGCTCGACCCACTCGCAAAAAAAGGACCGCACCGGGGCGCGCGGCGGTGACGACGCGACGGCCGCGTCTCACCAGGCAACCCAAGAAATCGCGCGCGACGAAGCCAGCGACGGCGAGCGAATCCAAGAGCCCCGCGAAAACGGTTCCCGCGAAGAGATCCACGACGCGTCCCGCGACACGCTCGAGCAAACCGTCGCGAGCAGCCCGCCACGCGAAAAAAGTCGCGGCGCCTCCGTCAAAGCGAACCCCGAAGACCGCGCGCGCCGTGAAACGACCCGCGAAGCGTTCGAGGATCGAGCAGGCGAAGCGAACCGCTAAAGCGCGAACACGCGCCGAGCAGAACCGGCGACGTCGAGTCGCGGGCGCGAAGGCCAACGGCGCGAAGCAGGGGCGCCTCGCACCGACGGCGCAGGTCGGTGGAGTCGCCGGTCTGACGGCCGTGGGTCGCGCGTTGCGCGGCCCACACGGCGGCGCGTTGCACCCCGGTTTGCGAGCGACGCCGAGCGCGGTGGTCCGGACTCCCAGTCACGACAGAGCCGCAACGGCCGTAGCGACCGCATCCACGGCGAGCACGCGAGCTTCCGTCGCAACCACCAATCGAGCGCCGACCGAACCCGTCGCGCCGGCGTCGCGTTTGCAGAGCGTGCGCATCGGGCGATTGCCGCCGCGGGCGGCGTCGGACGGGCGAGCCACGGCGCGTGGAGCGCGGAGCGGCGGTTTTTCACCGGTCTCCGTCGTCGAAACCGCGCCGCGCTCGGCTCTCGCGCACGAATCGTGGAAGGACGCCGATCGCGCCGCAGCACGGCTAGGCGCGGCGCTCGATACGCGAACCCGGAAAATCGTGCGCGCCCTCTACGAGGAGACCGCCGTCTTGTGCACCGAGACGCGTACCGCCGGTCAAGACATCCCGCATCTCGTCGCAGCGGAGCTTTTGCCGCAGCTGTCGCTCGTCGTGGCGCCCGAAGTCGCGCCGCTCGCGGAGCTCTCCGAAAAGCTGACCCGCGCCGGTCGCCCGTGCGTGCTCCTCGACGACGCGCGCATCGACGACAAAGACTCGAGCGCGCTCCGGCGTATCGCGTCCGGCGAAATCCGCGTCGTGCTCACGACGCCGAAATGGCTCGCTCGCGACACGGTCCTCGCCGCTCTCGGCGCAATCGGGCTCGCCCTCGTGACGGTGCTCGAAGCGCAGCGCGTGTCGCCTCACAGCCAGGAATTTTCGCCCGAGCACGCGCAGCTCCGGCGGATCCTCGACCGGCTCTCGAACCCGCCGGTCTGCGCGATCGCGCCCGGCGCAACCGGCCCGGTTCGCCACGACGTCTCCGACGCGCTCTTCGCGAGCCCGCCCGAAGTGTTCGACGGTTCACCGCTCCGCCCAAATGTCGCGCTCACGGTGCGCTCCGGCCGCGGCGAGGTGCGGCACCGCGCCTTCGTCGATGCCGCGCGCGCGCTTCCGCGACCCCTCCTCGTCTTCTGCAACACGCCGCGTGACGTCGACGCGGCGCATTCCGCGCTCCGTGCGCTCGGGCTCCCGGCGCATCGTTATCACGAGGAAATGCCGACCGGCGCGCGGGCGGGCGAGGCGCTCCAGTTTTCGATGGCCGGCGAAAAACGCATCCTCGTCGCGACGAGCGCATTCGCCCCTGCGCCCCACGGCCGCGACGAGGACGTCGAAGGGGTGCCGCTCCGCTTCGGCCGGCGCGTGAACAAGACGCAGGTCCGATCGCTCTTGCGGTTTCAACCGCCGTCGTCGCTCGAACAACTCTCGAACGAGCTCGCGCTCGTCGGACGCGACGGGCAGCCGTCGGAGGCGATCGTGTTTCACGACCCGAGCGACCGCCCCGCGCTCGAGGCGCTGGTCGAAGCGGCGCGTCCCACCGGCGAACAGTTTCTCGCCTTCGGGCGCGCACTCGAGTCGATCCAAGACGCCCAGTCGGTCACGACGGAAGCGCTGGCTCTCGACGCGAGGACCACGCGGCGAACGGTGGAAACGCTCGCGGCGCTGCTCGATCGCATGGGGCTCGTGTCGTACCGCGACGGCTGGCTCAAGCGCCTCACGCCCGAGCACGCGCTCCTCGCCGAGGTCCGTGCGCTCGCCGAGCGCTACGCGACGGTACGTGCCCTCGACGTGCGCCGCATCGGCGACGTGAGCGATCTCGCGACGTCGCCCGGTTGCCGCTCGCTCCGATTGCGAACGCTCCTCGGCGAAGCGGGCGCAGCCGCATGCGGCACCTGCGCCGCGTGTCAGGCTCCCGAGGCGGACCGTGACGACGGCTTCGCGAACGGACAGCGCCGCCCACCCGCGCGGCGGTTCACGGTGACCGCACACGGCGTCGCCGACGACGTCGAGGCCCGCTCGTTTCACTCCGAACGGCGACGGACCACCGTGTTGACCGCGAAACTCGGCGAGTTCCGTTAGGCGCCCCATTCTTTCTTCGATAGAGAGCGCTCAACTCGGGTTTAGAATGTTTCTCGCATGTCTTGGGCACGCTCGAAGAAGAAGGTCGTCAAAGTGGGGGCGTGGCTCGTCGGGCTCGCGCTCGTTGACGGCGCGATGATCGGCTGCCAATCGACGGGCGAAACGACGGGCGGCGCGGTGTGCACGTTCGCCGAGCGCGTCGATTGCATCGGCACGGACGGATGCTTCGGCAGCACCGTGTGTCTTCCGGATCTCAGCGGCTACGGCGATTGCGACTGCGGCCGTGACGCGGGGGTATCGGATGCGGCGCTATCGGATGCGGCGCTATCGGATGCGGCGGTCACCGACGGAGCCACGCATCGCGACGCCGCCGGCACGGGTTCCGAGTGAGCGCATTTCGGCGATGTTCCCGCGCCGTCGTCGTCGCGCTCGCGACGACGTTGCCCGCGTGCCAGAGCGGCGCATCGCCCGGCCACACCGCGGGGCCAGCTCCGAGCGCCGCGACCGACAGAAGACGTCCGCTGTTCGTGAAGGCGCCGACCGGCGGCGACCGCATCGCGCCCTACGTCGCGAACCAGCTCGCGCGAGGGCGCGAAGGGCACTACGGCGTCCTCGTGTACGTCGGCGCGACGTGGTGCGAACCGTGTCAGCGGTTCCACCGAGCGGTCGAAGCGGGTGAGTTCGACGTGCTGCTCGCCGGCGTGCATTTGCTCGAGTTCGATCTCGACGCGAGCCGCGACGCGCTCCACGACGCCGGATACGGCTCCGAGCTCATTCCGCTCTTCGCCTTTCCGAACGACGACGGCACGGGCTCCGATCGCCGCATCGAAGGGTCGATCAAGGGCCCGACGGCCATCGATCAGAATCTCTTGCCGCGCCTGCAGAAACTCCTCGCCGATCAAGCCGCGCGTCGCTGAACCTGCCCCGTAACCTACTACGCTACGGTTTCCGAGGTAGGTTCCCGATCCTTCTAGCCGACGTTTGCGTGGTCGAGTTCGCCGCGCGCGCTGCCGTCCGGGTCGTCGAGCGCGAGCCAGGAGAAGAACACCTTCATGCACTGTCGCTGTTCGGGCGGCATGAACTCGAAGTTTCTCCCGCGATCGATGATTTCCCAGAAATCCTTGCTCGTCACGTTCTCGAGCTGGCTCCGAATCGCGCGGAGTCGCTCTCGCGGCTCGCCCTGCATGTCGTCGCAGATCGTTCGGGCTTTGCCTTCTTGGCCGGTGAGTAGGTAATAGCTCGCCAGCTTGACCTGAGCCTTGCGCACACCGAGGAGCCCTTTCTCCTGCGCTCGCGAGAGGAGCGGCTGATCGAGATCGAGAAACTCGTTCAGCATCTCGGCTTCTTCGGGGGCGCTCACCTGATTGGCGACTTCGCACAGCATCGAAACGTCGTAGGCCGCCGTCTCGGTGACGAACGTGAGCTGCATGTCGAAGCTCACGTGGCCGTAGTACTTCATGTACTTCACGCCCTCGAGGGCGGCCGGCCCATTGCCGTTCCGGAGCATGGACTCGAGGAGCAAGCGGTACTGGTGCAGCACGTTGTACGCCGTCCGCACGTCGCGCGCGTTGAGGGTCGCGCGCAGGTACGAGTTCATGTACCGAAAAACGAGGTTCACGAGCTCGCGGTCACCCGCGCGGTTCGCAGCC
>DATBBD010000004.1:0-5973 GCA_036271175.1 Polyangiaceae bacterium
GCGCGGCCGATGTCCGTGCCCGGATGCGAGATGATCGACGTATCGACGGAGGCCAGCGTCTCGAGCAAGGCGTCGTGGTCGAGCGTCATCGGGCTCTCGAGAAAGGCGTCGCCCGCGAACGCCACGAGCCCGATCTTGTCGCCCGGAAACCGCTCGACGAGATCGCGGACGGCGAGCTTCGTGCGCTCGAGTCGCGTCGGGCTCACGTCGTCCGCATTCATGCTCTTCGACGTATCGACGACGAGCAGGAGGTCCGTCCCTTTTCGATCCATCGTTTCCCAGCGCATGCCCTTTTGGGGACGAGCGAGCGCCACGAAGCCCATGGAGACCGCGAAGCACACCACGCCGACGCGAAGCCACCGCCGGAATCGCGACGGCAAGGTCCGTGCGTTCAAGAGATGTGCGCCCGATAGGTCGTGGATGGCGCGCGTCGTGAGGATCTCGCTCCGGGCGCGCAAGACGAGGAGCAGCACGACGGCAGCCGCGCCGGCGACGAGCCAAATGGGTTGTGCAAAACGCATGGGAGGTCTCCGTGAATCAGCAAGGGATGCGACGAAATCGCGTCGCGGAAAGGCCGAGCTCACCGAGGACGAGCAAGAGGCCGGGGATGGCGAACCACGCGAATCGTTCGTCGTGGGTCGTGAACGCGGTCAGCGTGTGCGTGGTCTTCTCCGAGCGATCGATCGCCGCGTAGACGTTCTGCAGGGACTTGGTATCGGTGGCTCGATAGAACGCGCCGCCGGTGATGTCGGCGATGCGCTTCATGCTCGCTTCGTCGACGTCGACGCGGGCTTTGACGAGTTGCTCCTGACCGCGTTGATCCGTGAGCGGAACGAGCGCTTCTCCCGCCGACCCTACGCCGATCGTGTACACCTTCACGCCGAGGGCGCGCGCGGCTTCACCGGCCGCGGCGGGCGTGATCTTGCCGGCGTTGTTCTGCCCGTCCGTGAGGAGCACCAGGAGCTTCGATTTCGCCTCGTGAGCGTCTAGTCGCCGAACCCCCGACGCGATCGCCGAACCGATGGCCGTACCGTCGCCGGCAGCGCTCGCGTCGAGGCTCTGGAGCCGCTGGAGCACCCAGTCGTGGTCGAGCGTCAGCGGGCTCACCAGGTAGGGTTGCCCCGCGAACGCCACCAGCCCGATGCGATCGTTGGTTCGATCGCGGACGAAGCGCCCGACCACTTCCTTGGCCGCATCGAGTCGGCTGGTCGCGCCGTTCGGACCGAGCATGTCCCGCGCTTGCATGGATCCGCTCACGTCGACGGCCAGCATGATGTCGACGCCAGACGCCCGAACGTTCGCGTGATGGTGCTCGACGTTCGGGCGCGCGAGCGCCACCACGAAGAGCGCCGCGCCCATCCAGCGGAGGAGCGGCCACAGACGTCCCCAGCGGCTCCGTCGAACCTTGCTGACCGAGAGGACCAGCTCGGTGTTCGAGTGCGTGATCGCGCTCGGCCGCCCCGCTCGACCGAGCCACCACGCGATCGCGAAGAGCGGAACGAGCAGCAAGAGCACCCAAGGGTGTTGAAAATGAATCATCGAGTTTGCTCCGCGCCGGACGAAGCCGACGGTTCGGGAACGGCGAAGAGATGCGTGACCCAGTCGCGGGCCGACTCCGTCGACGCAACGAGCGAGTCCGCTTCGAGACGGGCCATCGCGAACCGCGTGAGGTCACAGGTGTTCAAGAGCTCGAGTAACCGCGGCGCGTCGACACTGGCCCCGTCGTTCGCGGCGTCCCAGTTCATCGCGCGGAGCTCTACCGTCGTTTCCGGGCAACTCTCTTGTCCGAGGCGCGCGGCGAGCGCGTTTCTGAGCGTCCGCGCGACGACCTCCGCCCATTCGTGACAGCGTCCTTGCCTCGCGAGGGCTTCGGCGCGAGCGAGCTCCTCTCGAGCGCGTTCTTCGGGGGTCAGCGATTTCTGGGACCGTCGCTGCCATTCGCGAATGCCAAACCCGACGGCGACGGCAAACAGTCCTGCGGCAAGCGCGTAGGGGACCCAGCGCCACCACGGCGGGATCAGGATCAACGGACGGATGTCACGGATATCGTCGGCCGGAGCCGCCGTAACCGCCGCCATCGCCGACCATGCCGCGGCCGAGAGCGCCGCGAAAATGGCCGCCGCGCAGCCCCGGAGTTTCAGGGTGCGCGTCGTCACGACCGCCCTCCGCGCGCGCGAAAAAAGCCGATGAGCGACCCGAGATAGGGGCGAAGCGTATCGACCTCCAGGAGATCCACTCGGGCGTTTCGGACGAGTGAGCGAACGCGCTCGTCGGTGTCACGGGCAATTGCGTCGACGCGCGCTCGAACGGCGGCGCTGCCGGTGTCGACCTCGACGACGATGCCGGTTTCCGCATCCTCGAGTGTCAAGAGGCCGACCGCGGGAAGCCCTCGATCGAGCTTGTCCCCGACGCGGATGGCGACGACGTCGTGCTTGCGCGCGAGAAAGCGGAGCTCCGGCCGCACCTCTCCCATTCCGTCTTTTCCGAGCAGGAAATCCGACAGAATGACGACGAGGGCGCGTCGTTTCACGCGCTCTCGAACGAGTCGCAAGGCGCTCGCGAGGTTCGTCCCTCTTCCTTCCGGCTCGAGCGCGACGAGATCGTGCACGAGTCGAAACGCATGCGAACGCCCGCGCGCAGGCGGCACGAACGACTCGACGTGGTCGGTGAATGCGACGAGACCGACGCGATGGTCGCTGTGGACGGCGCCGAGCGCGAGAACGCCGGCCATTTCTACGGCCTGTTCGCGCTTGGACGACTCCCCGGCACCGAGCGAACCCGACGCGCTCAAGTCGACGACGAAGATCACCGTGAGCTGCCGCTCTTCGCGATACTTCTTGACGAAGACGTGACCGGCGCGCGCGGTCGCACTCCAATCGATCGAGCGAACGTCGTCGCCGGGCGTGTATTCGCGAACCTCGTCGAAGTCCATTCCGCGGCCTCGGAAGCGCGATTGGACTCCGCCGTTGAACGCCTCCGAGCTCAAGCGCCGCGTGCCGATCTGGATCCGCCGGACACGATCGGACAGGCGTCGGGTCAATTCGCCGGCCGACGTTCGCGTCACGGCGACACCACGGTCTGGAGGACCCGCTGAACGATTTCGTCCCCATCGACTGCGGTGGCCTCGGCCTCGAAGCTGAGCGCGAGACGATGCCGGAGCACGTCCGGCGCGACGGCCTTGACGTCTTGCGGGACGACGTAACCGCGGCCCTCGAGAAACGCGGTCGCCCGCGCGGCGAGCGCCAGGCCAATCGTGCCGCGAGGAGACGAGCCGGCGCGCAATAGTCCCTCGATCGGGATCTTGTAACGTCCCGGCTCGCGCGTCGCCGCGACGATACGAACGATGTAGTCGCGAACTGCATCGTCGATGTACACCTCGTCCACCACCCGCCGGGCGTTTGCGATCGCGTCGATCGACACGACCGGCGACACCGTCGTGTGCGGCCGAGTGACGGCCATCGAGTCGAGGATCGCGCGCTCCTCGAAAAAGTCGGGATATCGCACGCGAACCTTGAGCAGAAAGCGGTCGAGTTGCGCTTCGGGAAGCGGATAAGTCCCTTCTTGTTCGAGCGGGTTTTGTGTCGCCAAAACCAGAAACGGTTCCGGCAGCCGGAACGTTTCGTCACCGAGGGTGACCTGCCCCTCTTGCATCGCCTCGAGGAGCGCGCTCTGCACCTTCGCGGGTGCTCGATTGATTTCGTCGGCGAGCACGAAGTTCGCGAAGATAGGTCCGCGCTTCGCCTCGAAAGTGCCCGTTTGCGCCCGATAGATCGTGGTGCCGACGATGTCGGACGGCAGCATGTCGGGCGTGAATTGGACGCGGCCGAAGCGCGACCCGTGGATGCTGCCGGCAAGCGTCTTCAACGCGAGCGTCTTCGCGAGGCCCGGAACGCCTTCGAGAAGAATGTGCCCGTTGGTGAGCAACCCCACGATCAGGCGATCGACGAGAAGACGCTGCCCGACGATCACCGTCGCAATCTGATGCTTGAGTGGGGCGATCCATCGCGACGCCTCGAAGACTCGAGCTTCGAGCTCGCGAATCTCCGGTGCGATGACGGGGCTAACGAGCGGCGGATGCCCGTTGGCGCGCTGGTTTTCGGTGGTCTGCGACATGGTCATGGCGAATGCTGCTCCGTTCGTGCGAGCTCGTCCTTCGAGCCCGAAAGCAACGTGCGACACCGCCCTTGCCGCGACCTTTCGCGAACATGACAGAAATGAAAGGAGCACCGATCGCCGAGGCAAGCCGTCCTTGCGGTGACTGCTCGCCTAGGTGAGCATGGGCGCCGTGATGGCTCGTCTGTCTACGTTCCACGGGTCGTCGTATCCGGGGCGGAAAGCGTCGGCGTGACCGTAGCTCGGTCGCCTCGAGCCGCTGGCCGACGAGTGTTCTTCACCGTTCTTGGATTGGCTTGGTCGCTCGCGCTCGTCGCGCTCGCGCCGCAATCCTTCGCCGTTTCGCCGACTCGGGCCGATGCCCCGGAGAGGTTGCGGAGCGCGGATCCCGATGGCGGAGTGCCTCGCGCCGACGCCGGGGTCGCTCGGGACGCCGATGTCGAACGACTTCGTCGAGAGGCCGAGCGCGTGCGCGCGCTCCTCGGCGGCACATTGGACGTCTCCATCGAGCCCGAGGATCTTTTCGACGTCGCGCTCGACGACGAGACGGCGATTCGAGTCGAGGCGGCGCGACTCGCGGCGATCCTGCGTCCGAGGACTCAGCCCCCCGAACGTCGTCGCGGGAAGTCATCGCCGGCTTCCGCCGCACCTGACGGGGGCGAGCTCCGCGACTATTCTGCTCTGCTCGCAGCCCGCTTGGATCTGGATCGCGCCCGGTTCGCGTTCTACCAGCTGCCCGAAGAGCGCCGCGCGGTGCTCCTGGCGAACCACGCTTCGCGTCAGCGAGCAGCCGCGCCCGCGCCACCGGCGCTCACGGACGCCGAGCGGCGCGCTCAACAGGCGGAGAACGACCGGCAACTGGCTCTCGAAGCGGCGACCCATGCGCGAACGGAGGCCGAACGCCTGATCGCCGAGGAGCGCGCGAAGCTGCTCGCCATTTCGAAGGCGCAAGCCGACTTCGACACCTCGTTGGAGGAGCAACGGACGAACCTGAAAGCGCACTCGGAGAAATCGCTGACCTTCGAGCGTCGAGTGGGAGACATGAGGGACCAAGGCGCGCCGAGCGCTGCGTCCGCCGATGAATTGTACGTCGAGCTCCGAGCGTGGCTGCGCTCCTCGCGCGACGAGCTCGCGAATGCGTTGTCCGCGCCATCGGTCGGAGCGAAGGCCGTTCCGACGCCGGGCGACGACGCGCTCGCCAACCTTCCATCGGACGTCGATCGTTCCGCGTACGACCGAACACGCCAGAGCACCATCGACGGCGCGACGCGCCTCTCGCGCGAGGCGACGGCCTTCAACGACCAACGCATCGAGCAGCTCGGCGAGGAAATCCGTGGCTTGAACCAAGAGCGCCTGGCGCTCCTGCCGCTGCTCTCGCCGGCGAAGCGAACGGCGATCACCGGTTTCGGTTTTGCCGGGCTCGATCAAGCCGCAGCCGAGCTCCGGCAAGTGACGCTCGTTCTCCGGTTTCACCTCCACGAGGCACGCGACTGGATCGCGACGATGGGAATGCCGGACGCAGGGCGACGAAAATCGGTCGCCATCGGCGCGACTACCGCCGAGTGGCTGTTTGCGACGTTCGTGTTCGTGTGGTGGCGACGCCGCGCGGCGTCGACGCTCGTCGCGTGGCGAGGGCGCGTCGAGCAGCGAGATCGTCGCGAACGCGCCGTCGAACCGAGCCCCCTTTACAAGGCGCTCGGGTTCCTGCTCCGCGTCCGGACGACCCTCGAGTGGATGGTGTTCGGGTGGGCACTCCTCGCCTGTTTGCCCGCCGGCACGACGAGCCTTCTCGAAGTCGATTTGGTCCGCACGATCTTTTTCTGGACGTTCGGGGCGGCGCTCGCCATCGCCACCATCGAC
>DATBBD010000005.1:0-8736 GCA_036271175.1 Polyangiaceae bacterium
GAAGCGCTCCAGCGGTGGAGCGATCTCGTCGACGTCCTCGAGCGCCAGCTCGACGTGGTCGGTAGTGAGCGCGAGCGCGTCGAAGTGCTCTTGAAGGTGGCGACGATTCAGGAAGAGCAATTCCTGAAAGCGGACATCGCCGCGCAGCGCCTCGAGCAAGCCCTCGAGATCGACCACACCGAGAAGCGCGCGTACGTCGCGCTCGAGCGGTGCTACCGGCGCCTCAAGCAATGGCTCGATCTGATCAACGCCTACGAGCGGCACGTCGGCGAGACCTTCGAGCAGTCCGAAAAAGTCGAGCTCTACCGTTCGATCGCCCAGACGTACGCCGACGAGGTCGGTGACGCCGATCAAGCGATCAGCGCGTACCAGAACATCGTCGACATCGACGACACGAACATCGAAGCCCTCGAAGCGCTCGCGAAGCTCTACGAGAAGCAGGGCGACACCGCTCAGTCGATCGATTCGATGATCAAGGTCGCCGATCTGACGAGCGACGGCGGCCAGCGCGTCGAGATGTACTATCGGATCGGCAAGTCCCTCGACGAGAAGCTCGGGGACCGTGTGCAGGCTCAAGAGCGGTTCGAGATGGCGCTGGATTTGAACCCGGCGCATCTTCCGTCGCTCGCGGCGCTCCGCACGATCGCCGTCGACGAGCAGGACTGGGATCGGGCGTCGACGTATCTCGATCAAGAGCAGCAGCACACCGAGCAGCCCCGCGCGAGGGCGAAGCTCCTCGTCGAACTCGGCAAGGTGCGCGACGAGATGCTCGGCGAGCACGAGCTTGCGATTCAAGCCTACGAGCTCGCGATTCAGGCCGACGCGGACTGCGAAGAGGCCGCGCAACCGCTCGTCGAGGAGTACAGCAAGCTCGAACGCTGGAAGGATGCGGAACCGCTCGCGGAAATGCTCGTCCGGAAGAGCAAGAACCGCGAACGGCAGGAGCAGCACACGCTGAACCGCCTCCTCGGTAAGGTGCACGCCGCCCTCGGCAACGACGAGCGCGCCATGAAGGCGTACCAGACGGCGCATACGCTCGACGTCACCGACCAGGAGACGATCCGCGGCATCGCCGAGGTCTCGTATCGCCTGAAGGATTGGGCGAGCGCACTCACGAATTATCAGAAGGTCCTGACCGCGCTCGGCGAAGAAGAAGTCGAGCAGCGGACCGAGGTCTACTATCGGCTCGGCTGCATCAAGCGCGAGCAGGGGCAGACCAAGCAGGCCGTCAACAACTACGAAAAAGCCCTCGCGCTCAACAGCGAGCACCGCGCGACGCTCGAGGCGCTGGTCGACCTCTACGCGAAGAACAACGACTGGAAGCAGGTCGCCGCTTACAAGCGGCAGATCCTCGACAGCGTGTTCGACGAGGAAGAGCGATTCACGCTGCTGTCCGAGATCGGCGACGTCTGGGCCGACAAAGAGAAGAACGCTCCGAAGGCGATCGAGGCGTTCGAAGAGGCGCTCCAGCACCGGCCGGAGAACCACGTCCTTCTGCACAAGTTACTGCAGCTCTATCAGACCGCGGGCGACTGGCAGAAGATGGTCGACACGCTGCAGGCGATCGCCGACCTCGAAGCCGCGCCGGAGCGCAAAGCTCGCTATTTCTACACGATGGCGCAGCTCTATCGCGACAAGATCGACGATCACGATCGCGCGGTCGAGCTCTTCAACGAAGCCCTCGATCAGAGCTCGACGCTCCTCGAGGCCTTCGAGCGCATCACGAAGATCCTCACGACGCAGAAGAATTGGAAGCAGCTCGAGCGCAATTACCGGAAGATGCTCCACCGCATCGCCGGGAAGGGGAACGTCGATCTCGAGTTCCAGCTCTGGCACCAGCTCGGCCTCATTTACCGGGATCGCATCGGGGACGCGGAGCCCGCCGTCGAGGCGTTCCGAATGGCGTCGACCCTGCACCCCGACGATATTCAAGAGCGGCAGATCCTGTCCGAGCTCTACGAAGCCACCGAGCGCTACGACGACGCGATCAAGGAACAGCGCGCGATCCTCGAGCAAGACGCTCTTCGCGTCGACCCGTACCGCGCGCTCTATCGCTTGTACCTGCACAAGCAGACGTACGACGAGGCGTGGTGCGTCGTGGCTGCGATGTCGTTCATGCGCAAGACGGACGCCGAGGAGCAACGGTTCTTCGAGGACTACCGTCCCGAGGGCATGCTGCAGGTCCGCGGTCGCCTGACCAACGAACACTGGTCACGGCATCTCTTCCACCCGGACGAGAACCTCTACATTTCGAAGATCTTCGAGATGATCGCCGCCGCGACGTTGCAGGCGAAGATCGCGCAGCTCAAGGCCCAGAACAAGCTGCCGGTCCTGAACGCGAAGTTCAAGCAAGACCCGGCGAGCTCGACCGTGACGTTCGCGAAGACGTTCGGGTGGGCCGCCCAGGTGCTCGGCATCGCGAGCCCCGAGCTCTACGTTCGAAACGACGTTCCGGGTTCGGTCGTCGCGGTGGCGGCGCTTCCGCCTGCGTCGGTTGCCGGGCAAACGGTACTCTCCGGTTTCACGCCGCAAGAGCTGGCGTTCCTGTGCGGCAAACACCTCGCCTCGTATCGCGGCGAGCACTACATCCGCACGCTCTTCCCGACGCAGGCCGAGCTCACGATCATGCTTTTCGCCGGCGTCATGATCGCGGCGCCGAACACGCCGATGCCCGCCGACATCGCGCGGCAGGTGCAGGCAACGGCGCAAGAGCTCGCGAAGTACATGGAGCCGGTACAACTCGAAGGGCTTCGCAGCGTCGTGAAGCGCTTCATCGAAGACGGCGCGAAGGCGAACATCAAGCGCTGGAGCCAGGCCGTCGAGCTCACCGCGTGCCGCTCGGGTCTACTCGTCTCGGGCGATCTCGAAATCGCGAAAAAGATCCTCGCGGCCGAGCCCACGTTGCCCGGCGATCTGACGCCGGCCGAGAAGATGAAAGAGCTGCTCGTGTTCTCGGTCAGCGAGCACTACACGGCGTTGCGCAAGGCGCTCGGCGTGAGCATCGCGACGGAGTAAGGTCCTCGTGCGCCCGTCCGCGCTTCCCGTCTCATCTCCCCGGCGCATCGAACACGACGCGCAAACCCAAACTAAACTCCGCGTTCAGCGCGTGCGTCTGAATCGTCGTGTTCGAGCCGGTGTACTCGCCGAAGCCGAGCTCCATGAAGGGGCCGAAGCCGAATGACGGCGCGGGGTACCAATCGCCGCCGAGCTCGAACCTTGCGATGTCGATGCCGGTGAAGGTCTCCGTCTTGGTGCTCGTTCGACGAAAGCCGGCGCCCGCGCTGAGCCACGGATCGAAGCGCAAGCCCTGCACGAGGTGATAGCGAATCATCGGCCCGACGGCGATCGAGGTGACCTTGCAGTCGCGGCAAGCGTCGGTGGCCTGGGGGAGCGCGAAGTCGCCGTACGCGCCGAGCACCACGGTTCGACTGATGCCGTACCCGGCATCGACGCCGATGACGAGACCGGGGTCGAGCAAGGTCGACTGCGACGCGCCGGATTGAAACGACCCGAACGGCACGAAGAGGCCAGCCATCGCGCCCAGGGCGAAGTGTCGCCCGAGCGTGTCCCTCGCCGATCTCACTTCGGCGGCGGCCTGGTCGGCTTCGGCGTCACCGGGTTGGCCGTGCGCGGATGGGGCTCGGAGCGTCGGCGTGGGGATTTCGGGGCCTGCGGGCTCGGGGTGCGCCTCTCCTGCTTGGCCCGCGGGCGTCGCGGGCGTTGCGGTTTCGTCGGAGGGCGCAGCGGGAACGTCGGGCGGGCTCGTCGCCGCGTCGGACGACGGCGCGGTCGAATCTCCGCCCGGCGGACCCGCGCTGTCGGCACCCGCCGCGCGGGCGGCCGGCGCGAGGGCGATCAGCGGCAGAATGGAAACGAGAGCCCGGAAAGCGCGCATCGGGGCTTGTTACCACACGGCTTCCCGGTCGCTCCCGGAAATGGCGCAACTCGACCCTTCGAGGCCCGATGGGAACGTCACATGGACGTCGAAACCCCTTCGTCGGAGTGCCCTACGGTCGAGCTCGTCGAGCGCGAGGACACCGGACCGTGGGGCGTGGAAATCGGAACGCCGACGCGTAGCCGCGTCGTATCGCTCGACGCCGGGGCGAGCGTCGTCATCGGAAGCGGGCGCCTCGCGGACGCGCGCATCGACGATCGCACCGTGAGCGCGCGGCACGTGCGGCTCAGCGCGACGTCGCGAGGCGTTCACGTCGAGGATCTCGGGTCCAAGAACGGCGTGTACGTCGGCGCGGCGCGGGTTCGTTCGGCGTGGCTCGCCGGGGGAGCATCGTCGTTCGTGATGGGGCGCACTACGGTGACGGTTCGCGGGCTCACCGAGTTCGAGGGAATCTCGACGAACGACGGAGCGCCGATCGCCGGCCTCGTCGGGAGCTCGCTTCCGATGCAGCGTCTCTACGCGCAGATTCGACGGTGCGCGCCGCTCCGAGCGCCGGTGCTCCTGCTCGGCGAATCCGGGTCCGGCAAGGACGTCGTGGCGCGTGCGATTCACGAGCTCAGCCGTCGCCCCGGTGCTTACGTTCCGCTGAACGTGGGCGCGATCCCCGAGTCGCTCGCCGACGCGGAGCTGTTCGGTCATCGCCGCGGCGCCTTCACCGGAGCAGTCGCGGCGCGCCCCGGCGCGTTCGAGGAGGCGCATCGAGGAACGTTGTTCCTCGATGAGATCGCCGAGCTGTCGCCGTCGATCCAGGTGAAGCTGCTCCGCGTCGTCGAGGATCAAAAGATCCGACCCATCGGCGGGGCTGGCGTCGTCGACGTCGAGGTGCGGACCATCTCGGCGACGTGGGCGCCGCTCGAGGAGCGGGTGGCCGCCGGGCAATTTCGCGAAGACTTGTACCATCGCATCACGACCTTCGTCCTTCGCTTGCCGCCGCTCCGGTCTCGAAAGGCCGACATTCCGGCGCTCGCTCAGGCGGTTTTCAAGCGCCTCGCGGACGAGGTGGGCGACAAGGAGCTCACGAGCGCGGCGATCGCCCGGCTGGTGGCGCATCCGTGGCCGGGCAACGTGCGCGAGCTCGGCAGCGTGCTCTATCGTGCGGCGGCAGCGTGTTCGGCGCGGGAGCTCGATGCGCGGCACATCGAGGAGGCACTCGTGTCGCCGCACAAGACCAAACCGCGCGCCCTGTCGTCGACGGAAGCGCGTTCGCTCCTCGACGACCAATCGGGCAACGTGAGCGCGGCGTCGCGCGCGGCGGGCGTGCCGCGGAGCACGTTTCGTTCGTGGCTCGCGAAGGCGTGAGGCGCGCGCGGCGGCAGCGGATCTAGAACGCGCCGACGGCGATGACGCCGGCGATCGACGGTGAAAGCACCGGTATGAAGTGGGGTTTCGAGGCGGCCGCGTGATCGGCCGAGCCCGCCGGCTCCTCGGCGTTCGGATCGAGGAAGTAGTAGACGATCGTGCCGGCGAGCGCGACGCCGCCCACGACGCCGAAGATCGTCGCGGCCGTCTTCGCTTGATTTCCGAGCTTCACGTCGTCCGCGTACACCTTGCAGGCGGTCGCGTCGTCTTGGAGGCGATCGGAAAGCCCGTGGGACTTCAATAGGGCGATATCCTGCGCCGAGAGGTGGCACGGCGCGGAGTCCGCCGACGCGAGAGCGCCCGCCTTGTAGTCCGAGTCGCGGAAGCTCAACGTCTGCGCTTCAACGCTGTTTGCGGCGTCGTAGTCGTGCTTGGCCGTGAACCCGAAGATGACGCCTCCGGCGAGGCCGCCGACGGTGAGGCCCGCGCCCACCCACGCGACCGGCGTCTCGCCGAACCACTGGAAGAACGGCTTTCGTCCGCGTCGCTCGGGGGCGGGCTCCGCAGGGGCCGCCGGGGGCTCGGCCTTCTCTTGCGGCGGCTCGGCGGTCGATTCCTCGGCGGGCTCCGTCGATTCGGTTGCTTCGCCGGCAGTGGCGGCGACCGGTGCCGAGGGACGGAGCCCGAGGTTCACCGAAGCCGATTGGCCGGCGCTCGTCGCGATCGTCTTCGACGCATGCCGATCACCGGATCGCGCGTCGAACGTGTGCGTGCCTGGGGTCACGAACACCGGTGCCGCGAGCGGGGTCTGCCCTTTGTCCTGACCATCGACGCTGATCTGCGCGCCCTGCACGTCGGTCGACACCGTCACTTCGCCGACCTTCCCCTCGGCAGTGGAGAGCCCGTTCTGCGCGTCTTGGCGCTCGGAGTCCGAGCCGCTGTTTGCTCCGATGAACGCCGTGAAGTGGGTCGCCGCGTCTTCCGGATGCCCGGAGCGCAGCTCGCTCTGCGCGAGGTTCAGCAAGATCGCCGGGTGCGCCTTCAGAGTGTAAGCCTGGAGAAACGCGAGGCGCGCTTTCTCGTACTGGTGTTGGTCGTAGAACTGAACGCCCTCGCGAAAGCGTTGTCGCGCCATCTCGACGGTGGCGTCGTCTTGCGCGCGCGCCGCCGACGCGAGCCAGAAGAGCGCGAGACCGAGGAACCAAGACAACCAAACGGTGCGACCGCTAGCGGGTAAATGCATTCCGACTCTGAGTGGGGGACCGAGGACGCGCAGCCGTTCGGAGCTCGTCAAAATGGGCTCTCGCGCACTATAGACCCGTGCGGAGCCGGCGGGGGAGCCACTGCGTGACTCGCGGTGTGCGCCGGCGCGGGTCGGCTCGGTCGCGCTGCAGCGTGTCGAACGGCGTGCGACGCCTTCGAGGGCTCTTGGTCACGCGGCGCCGCGGGCGCGGGAGCCGCGGACGGTGCTGCGACCGGTGGCTCGACGGTGGTGGCCGCGGTGTTCGTGGCCGTGGCGGTCGGTGTGGCCACCACCGTTGCCGCTGACGTCGGCGTGGGGGCGTCTGCGGGTGCAGCCGGCGCCATCGTTCCCTGGGGCGGAGCAGTCACGACTTCCTGCCGCACCGGCGTCGATTCGCTCGCCGCGTGATCGTCGCTCGAGAACAAGCGCCGAGCGACGACCGCGATGACGAGCACGAGCGCGGCACCCATGACCGCGATGACCACTCCGCGTCCGCCCTGGCGTCGCCGGCTGCGGGGTGGGATCGTGTCGAGCTTGTCGCGAGGCCGGTCGGTCTCGCGCACCATCGGCGCGGTGGGCATCGCCGCGGCGGGGGGTTGCGAGGTGAAGAGACCGCCGTCGGGAGCCGCGAAGGTATCCGGCGGAGCCTCGACGTCGACCGACACCGGTGGCGCGAGCCCGAGCATGGTGCGTTGCGATTGGAGTAGGGGTCGCGGCGGCGCGTATTCCGCTTTGCTGTCGGGCGCCGCACTTTCTGGTCGCGGCTCGACCGCTCTCGGAGCGACGGATTGCGGCGGCGCCGTCGTCAAATCCGCCGGTCCTCGGGGCGGTGGTGGCGTAACGGGCGCGATGCCGATCATCGTCCTGCTCCGCGGCGCCAACGACGGCTTCGTCGGCGGTGAGCTCGACCCCGGCGAGGGGACGGCGACCGGCGTGATGGTCGCGCTCTTGACCGATGGCGGGAGAGACGGCGCTTCGACCGGTGCGACGGCTCGCGTGGAAGGCGGCTGTGCCGGGATGGGTGCTGGTACGATCGCCGGACGCGGGGGAACCGAAGAAATTCGAAGCGATTGCGACGGCGAGGTCGCCGGTTGCGATGACGCGGCAACGGCGTCGTCGGGTGAGGGTGCGACCGGGGCCGTTACCGCCACATCGGGTGACGGCACCAAAGGGATCGCCGCGGCATCGTCGTCGTCGGGGCCGTCCGGAACTTCCCAGAGCGGCGTGAATCGATCGGCGAGGCGATCAGCGTCGTCGATCGAGATCGGCGCGACGCTGGAGCCCGGGGGCTTGTCGTTTTCGGCCTGGTCGTTTCCCGCCATTGAAGGCCTCGGCAGGCGCTCGTTCAGCGAGCCATCAGGTTAGCATCCGACGCGACGGGGGTGCAACGACTCGGCCAGTGAAGTGCCGCGGAGTTAGGATGCCTTTCTGACGCTCCGAGACGTGATCTCCCGACCCCACGAATGCCGTTCGATTCGAGACTTTTCGCTTCCGGCTGGTCCATCTCCAGGCTCTCGGGATTTTTCGGGGCCTTGAGCGCGGCGTTCGTCGCGCTGGTGACGCTCTCGGGCTGCTCGTCACGGCGCGCGGAAGCAGGGCGCTCGGTGGCGAGTGCGTCACCGGCCGACTCCGTCGCCCCGTTGCCGCCTCGTGCGGAGGCGGTAGCCCAGGCCGACGCGCTCGCCGTCGAGGGCGCCAAGCGGGGTGGGCCGGAGGGGGCGAAGCTGTCGCTCGAGGCCGCGTCGCTCCGCGTGCGGGTCTATCGAGTCGAAGGGCGCTCGGCGGACGCCCTGGAGGCCGAGGAGCTCTACCGCGCAGCGACCCGCGTCGCATGGCCCGGCGCGTGTGATGCCGAAATCGAGCTCGCGCTCCTCGACGGAGAACTGAAGGCGGATCCTGCGAACGAGAATCGCGCGCTTCGCGACGTTCGACAGCGGCACCGCGGCGAGTCGTGCGTGCGTCGCATCGAACCGATCCTTTCGACGTTGTCGGCGTTCGACCCCGCGCCGGAAAACGCCGGTATAACCAACGCTGCTGCTGTCGGCGCGAACGACGCGGCGTCCAAAGGCGCGGTCGTTACGCCGGAGCTCTCGGCGCAGGAACGCGCCGGCGAGCCCGCTCGCATCACCAGCATCGAGCAGTACGGCGGGAAGGACACGTCGCGCGTCGTCGTGTTCATGACCGAGCCGGCCCTCTTCGAGGTCGGTGAGGTCGCCGCGTCGGGCGAACAAGGGCCGCG
>DATBBD010000006.1:0-18320 GCA_036271175.1 Polyangiaceae bacterium
TGGTCTTCGCGACGCATCGCGACCTCGAGGCGATGGTGAAGGCCGGCACGTTCCGCGAGGATCTATTTTATCGAATTCACGTGGTCGAAGTGAAGATCCCGCCGCTCCGCGAGCGTGTCGAGGACATCGCGCCGCTCGTCGATCATTTTCTCGGCATCTTCGCGGCGCGTTACAAGCGCGACCGCCGGAGCGTCTCGCGCGAAGCCATGCGCCGACTCCTCGGGTTCGCGTGGCCCGGCAACGTACGCCAGCTCGAGCACGTGCTCTTGAACGCATGGGTGTTGTCCGATAGCCCCGTACTCGAACCGGAAGATTTCGATCTCCCCGACGGCGTCTCGTTCGCGCCGCATTTCGACGACGAAGAAGACGAAGACGACGACGCACCCGTCGAGCCCGACGAAGAAGAACGACCCGCCGCCGAACCTCGCGCGCTCAAGGAGAACCTATCCAGACATAGAATTGACGAGAAGGACCGCATCATCCGCGCCCTTCAGGCGTGCAACTGGAATCGAGTGCAAGCCGCGAAGCTGAGTGGTATTCCGCGTCGCACGTTTTACCGGCGACTCCGCGAATACGGCATTCAATGACCCGGGTAGAACCCCGTCACACGCGCGCCGCGAGCGCGCCGGCCTCTCTCGTTCTCTCTCGTTTCGCGGCCCTCGCCGTCGCGGTGACGCTCGCGAGTTGCCACGCGACGTCGCATTCGGCCCCGGCCGGCGAAGGTTCGGGCGCGCCGATCGTCGCGTTGCCGCTCGACACGAGCTTCGCTCGCGATCCGGGCCGATTGCTCGCCGCCGGCGACGCTGCTCCGAATTTCGAAGGCATTGGACACACCGGGATGCGCGTGCGGCTCTCGCAATTTTCCGATCGCCCTGCGGTCGTCTATTTTTCCGGCCGCGTCGTGACCGCCGAGGCACAAATCGAAGCGCGCGCGTTCCGCGACGGGTGGATGCGTTTTCGCGATCGCGTCTCGATGGTGTTCGGCGTCTCTCGCGACGATCGCGTCACCGACCAGGACTTCGCGACGAAAGAAGAGCTCCCGTTCTTGCTCGTCGAAGACCTCGACGGAAAAATCCAGCGCGCTTTCGGCGTCGCGCCCGACCAGCGCGTCGCGTTCGTCGTTGGCAAGGACGGCAAGGTGTCGAAGGTTTTCTCGGCGACGGCCGGGCAATCGCTCGCGGCGGGCGTGATTCAGTCCGTCGTCGAGACCCTGCCGCCCTGAATAGGACGCGACGCGCTCCGCTGGAAGAGCGCGCCGCGTCGAAGCCGCTCACTTCCCGTCGGGATGGGGATCGCCGCAGTTCGCCGGAGGGCCTTCGTCGCAGGCGCTCGCGGCGATGCGCGTCGGATCGGTGACCTGCGTGCCGTCCTTGATGCAATACGAACCCGCGACTGCGGCGCCAGCGGCGCTCAACCCCGACGGGACCAGGTTCTGGCACACGAACCCGCTCGGACACGTGCAGTACGTCGCGTTCAGATCGGGTCCGTCGCAGCGGCATGAACACGTCACGACGTCTGCGGCGCGGCGCGTGACGAGCTGCGGGTTCACCGGCACGGTGACCGCGTTGGCCGCGGTCGCGGTGGTCCCCGGCAGAAAGCATTCCTGCTCCGGAGTGAGTCCACTTTGCGCGCCGCCGGTCGCCGGATCCGAAGGTTGGCCATAAGGGCAGCTCACCCGTCCTCTGAAGTTCGCGGTGAGACAAACGTTGCCCCCGCAATCAGGTGCACTCGTTTCGACGTTGACCTCCGTTTCATCGAAACCCGAGAAGGCGGGCTTGCTTTCGTCGAGCGGTACGCAAGGGTCGCCGATGGCTCCCGGTGCTCCGGCATCCGCCGGGGCAGGCTGAGACGTTTCAGTGGTGCACGAGATGAACGTCCGAGCGTCGCTGCCGCTACTTCTCAGTTTCATTCTGAGGAGCCTTTTCTCTGTCGGTGGGCATTCGGCGGTGAGCGCGGGCAGGCCCCAACCCACCGCGGGATCGACGTAACACCACCCGACGCCATCGAGCGCGGTGCTCGTCAAGCAGTCGTCGAACGCCGCGCCTGCGTAGGGAGCGACCTCGCACCCGCAGTAGTCGCTGCACGCGGGTGTGCCTGGAACATCACAGGATCCGAGCACTCGCAATCGGTCGATGATCGCGGACATGACGGTCGAGTCGGGCGTCGAGAGACCTGGTGCGCTGCAATCGCACGACGCTGAGCCGACCACGACGATCGAACACGATGTTTCGCCCTGCGCGTTCACCTTCAATGCTCGAGGCAGGCAGAGCCCCGATAGCGCCCCCGTACCGCCGTCTGGTGCCGGTGGATCGGGGATCACCTCGGTGAACGCGTCGTACGTCGTCGATTGCAACGCGGGTCCGGCCGAGCCCGTCGCGGCATCCGTGTCGTTCGACGAAACTCGCACCGGGACGCAGCCCGTGCCGATGCATTCCGTGCCGGTCGGGCATGCCGCGGCGCCCGCGCACCCTTTCAGGCAAGCGCCAGCCGTCGTGGTGTTCGCGCCACAGAGTGCACCGAAGGCGGCCGTTCCTCGAGTCGCGCAGGTATCGAGCACGGCGTTGCACGACGTGGTCTGTTCGCACGCGGTGGTGCACGCGCCGCACACGCATTGGCCGACCTTGCAGTCCGAATTCGACGCGCACACGTCGAGCCAGTTCGTCTCGCTGCCCTGCACTTCGGTGCCTTGCGTGCTGCAAGCCGAAGCCGCGCCGAAGGCGACCGCGAGTAATCCCGCCGCACTCACGAATTTGATGACGACCATCGTTCTCATTCTCCGTCTCCTTCGGTCTCGAGCTCGAGCACGGTTTGCCCCACGTAGGCGATCACGTGACGTGAGGCGTTTTCGGGAGCGCCGTTGGTCTTGTTGTGTTCCTCGACGCGTTTTCGGAGCGCGATGGCGCGCTCCCGCGTCGCTTGCAAAAATCCGACGACCTCGTCGTGGTCCGGGTGCCCTTCCCAGACGTCGAAGCCGTACGTGCTACCGCCCACCCATTCGCCGGGCACTGCTGCGTCTTGCCGAGCCGGAGCTTCGTGCAGATCGCGGTGACCATCGCCTGGTAATGGTCGAACACTGCCGCTTCCCAGCCCGACGGATCGTTGAACGGGATGATGCACTCGGCGCTCTCGTAGAACACCTTGCCGTCGCGCTCCGCGGACGTGATGCGCCGATCGCGAGTGAGCCGGGCGAGCGCCGTATCGAGGACGTCTTCGCCGGCGGGCACGTGCTCGGCGAGCGACGTGCGCGTGAGCGGACCGTAGCGATGGATCGCGACCCAGGCGAACGTCGTCGTGCGATCGTCCACCGCGGACTCCACCGGTCCGTCCTCCGGAGTGGTCGCACGATACGTCGTGAAGTCGCCGCGCCCTGCGCGGAACAGCATGCCGCTGTCGACCAGATCCTTGAGCACGCCGCGAACGGTCGCTTCGTCGTCGCCGCGGAAACGGTTGAGCACGTCGGGGCGCGTCGTCGCGCCGTGTTCGGTCACGTAAGCGAGCAGCGCCTCCCAGAGCGAACGGCCGCGCTCGGTGCCGCTCTCCGAGAGCCGCGCCATCTTGTTGTGGTAGGTCCGGAGCGAGAGCCCGAACATGTCGGCAATGACCTTGTTGCCGATGCCTTGGTCTTTCAGCTCGTGCACGAGATCCAGGAAGACCTGGTTCGCGGTGTGCGCGAGTTGGGCGCGGGCGCCGGCTGCCGTGGCGAGCTGAGCGACGAGCACCGTCGTTTGTCGGACGATGGCGTCGATGAGCAGATTGACGTTCACATCCACGTTTTACGCGGCGGGTGAGCACCGCGAATAGTGTCCGTTTTTTCACGAGCTCGGCCCGGGAACGGCGAAAACCCGCGGGTTTCGCGCGTTCTTCAGAGCTTCAGCTGTCGAATCTTCTTGTGCAGGCCTTCTCGGGTGATGCCGAGGGCTTTCGCGGCGCTGGTCTTGTTGTCGCCGTGCTCGCGGAGCGCTTCGACGATGAAGTGGCGTTCGACCCGCTCGACCATCTCCTTGAGCGTGCCCTTCTTGACGCCTGCGTTCTCGACGAGGCCACCGACTTTGCGGATTTTCGGGCTCAAGAGCTCGAGCGTCAGAAACCCTCCGGCGTCGACTTGGATGACGAGGCGTTGCACCTCGTTCTCGAGTTCGCGCACGTTACCCGGAAAGTCATAGGCAGTGAGGAGCTCCATCGCCGACTGCGTGAAACCGGCAACGGCCTTTCCGATCTCGGCCGTCGACCGGGCGAGAAAATGATTGGCGAGAAGCGGGATGTCGTCACGCCGTTCGCGGAGCGCCGGCACCCGGAGCGGAAACACTTTGAGTCGATAGTAGAGGTCCTGACGAAAGCGGCCCTCTTCGACTTCTTTTTCGATATTTCGATTCGTGGCGGCGACGATGCGAACGTCGACGTGCTTCATTTGCGTCGAACCGAGCGGACGCACTTCGCCTTCCTGTAAGACGCGGAGCAGCTTCGCCTGGAGCCCGAGCGGCATCTCCGTGACCTCGTCGAGGAACAGGGTGCCGCCGTCGGCGACCTCGAAGAGCCCTTTTCGGTCTTCGGTCGCGCCGGTGAACGCGCCGCGACGGTGCCCGAAGAGCTCGCTCTCGAGTAGATTTTCCGGAAGCGCTGCGCAGTTCTGTGCGACCAAGAGCCGTTCGCGGCGTCGCGAGGCGTAGTGCAACCGTGACGCGACGAGCTCTTTGCCCGCCCCCGTCTCGCCTTCGATCAGCACCGAGACGCGGGTGTCGGCGACTTTTTCGAGCTGCGACGCGAGCTCCAACATGGCGCGGCTCGTGCCGATGATCGGCGTCGCTCCTTCGCGTCGTGCGCGCTCGCGGCCTTTCAAGAACCGGTTTTCGCGCTCCAGCTTTTCTTCGGCGAGCTCGAGCCGGTGGATCAATCGGGCGTTCGCGACCGCGAGCGACGCATTGGCGGCGAGGACGGCGATGGCGTCGACGTCCGCCGACGTGAACATCGCCGGCATCGCGCGATTGTCGATCTGAAGGACGCCGAGGATCCGTTCGCCCTTCCAGAGCGGAACCCCGAGGGTGCTGCGGATGCTCGCGCCGAGGAGCGACTCCGACGACAGATCGCCCGTCGGCGCGTCCGCAGCGAGCACCGCCGCTCGCTCGCTCACCACTTTTCGAAAGACGCTGCGCGCCACTCGCACCGCGTCGGGCGACGCCGCGCCGGTTCCCGCGGCGCCTCGCACGCGGGTGAGCACCGGAACGAACCCCTCGTTCGGGTCCGGCTCGGTTTCGTCCCGAAGAATCAACGTCGCGTGCGTCGCGCGCGGCGCGACCACGAGCGCCGCGTCGGCGACCGCCGAGAGCACGCCGTCGAGGTCGTCGGCCGCGCCGATCCGGCGCTGGAGCTCGGACAATGTCCGGAGCACGGCGTCGCCGCTCGTCGCGGCCGCACGCGCAGGGATCGGAAGCGCCGAGAGCGGGCGCGTCTCGACGATTCGGAGCGGCTCGGTCTCCGGCTCGATGTGCACGCGCACCGTGATCGCCCTTTCGGCGTCATCGGCCCCGAACTCGATGACGTCACTGGTCTCGAGCGAGAACCGCTTCCCTTCTTCGATGCGATGCCGGCTCGATCCGCGAAGCACCGACGTCGGATTTCCGTCCAGGGTTTCGAGCGCCACGTCGCGACCCCCGGCGTGGACACGGGCGTGCTCGAACGCCACAGAGTCGTCATCGAGGCGCACGTCGCTGCTCGGCGCGCGGCCGATCCGCACCACGTCGCCGTCCGCCTCGAGCTCCGACACCGCTTCGCCCCCCCGGACGACCACGATGCGAACTCGACTCATCCTACTAGCTTGCGGTTACGGCGACCGCGCCGCAACGGCGCTCGTTCGAATGCGGCGCGACCCGTTCACTGGGCGCGCGCGCGAATTCGAAACATGACTTGCTTCAGCGGCTCGTCGTTCGCGATCTTGTCCTTGTCGGCGGTCTTCGCGTTCTTATCGATGATCTTCTGGAGAGCGTCCGCGGCCTCCAACGAGCCTTTGGGCGACAGAAAATCGATGGTCTGCGCCGCCACGAACCGAAGGGCCGCGTTGTCGATCGACGAGAGTCCGTCGATGAGTTGCCCGCGCGCCTGGTCGTTGCCCAGGACACCGAACATGTAGCCGGCCTTGATTCCGATGGCTTGTTTCGAGCGATCCT
Organism: Polyangiaceae bacterium; assembly: GCA_036271175.1. GTDB lineage: Bacteria > Myxococcota_A > Polyangia > Polyangiales > Polyangiaceae > DASZVB01. Next base: position 6,162 of record DATBBD010000006.1, read on the forward strand.
GATTTTCGCTCTTCTCGATGTTCGCGAGGAAGCACTCTTCCTTCGAACCACAGGCTTGCAGGAGCCCGCTCGACTGCTGGAAGGCGTCCTTCTCGATGGGGCTTCCCCACTTTTTGACGCCGTCTCCGACGATGCCCACCTGGTCTTGCTTCATCAGCTTGATCGCGGAGAGGAGCGCCGTGGTCTGGAGCAGCGATTTGTCTTCGCCGGTGCCCTTGGTTTTCTCCGCGCGCTCGAGGAGCCACGGAACGAATTCCGGGTCGTAAAACTGCGAGCTCGATTCGGTGAGCGTCTCGAGCGCGTTCGCGCCCGGCGGGATCTGCGTGTCGAGCGAGATGGACTCGTACGCCTGCCGGAAGGCGAGCTTCGACGCGGGGGTCGGCGGGATCTTCGCGATCTCGCGGGCGATGATGGCGCGGGTCGACTCGTCGCTCGCGGCTTTTAGCGCCGTCACCATCGCGTCGAGCGTCTCGGGCCGCCCCATGACGCCCAGGATCACCGCAGCGGTCGAGATGTAAGGCTTGTCCTTCGGCACTTCCTTGGCGCCGGTCGCTTTTTGCACCCGCGCGATCGAATACGCCGCGAGCGTCGGATCCTGATCCGACAGGAGCTTCACGGCGCGCGCGGCCGCGGGCTTTCCGATCTTCACGAGAGCGAGCGCAGCGGTCGCCTGCACGTCGGCCTTCGCCGGGTCGAGCATCACCTTGATGAGGGGCTCGACGGCGCTCTCGTCTTTCAGCTCGCCGAGGAGCTGGGCTGCCACCGTTTGCCAGTACTGCTCGTTGCGGAAGCGCTCGAGCACGGTCGGATCTTTGCCGTCGCCGGGCGGAACGATGTCCGCGTCGAGCTTCGACTTCAGCATCGCGCTCCACGCGGGGCTCGGATGCGTCACCATCGCCTCTTTGAGGTCGAGGTACACGCTCGCGCCGACGCGCGACGCTTTGAGCTGAGCAAAGGCGTTGCCGATGGAGTCGTTCAAGGAGTCGAGCTTCATCTCCGCCTGCGCGCGAGAGGCCCAGCGAACGTCTTCGCCGCCCTTGCCGGTCTTCGCGAACTCGTCGAACGATTTTTTCAGCGCCGGTTCGCCGCGCTTGTCGCGGAACGCCGCGATGAGCTTCACGAGCGACTCGCGCGTCTTGTCGTCGAGATCGTCGTAGCTCCCGACGTAGAGCGCGGTCGCCGGGTCGATGACCTTGTCGGCGAGCGCTTTCACGTCGGGCGACGTGAGATCCTTGTTCGACCGCGTGAAGGTGTCCTCGAAGAATTGCTCGAGGCGCTTCACCGCGTTCGACTGCCAGGCGGGATCCTTCAGCTTGTCGACCCAGTACTCCGGCTGGCTCTCGTCCTTACATCCGACGAGCGTGGTGGCAGCGAGGGTGCCGAGAACGAGCGGCGACAGGCTCAGTGTATGGACGAGCGACACCACGATGCGCGAAGAGCGGAGCATCTAGGATTCCTCCAGGGTTCGATGGCCCGGGGATAACCGCGCGATCGCGGAGCATTTGGCAACGCGCCGAAACGCCCACAATCCCTCGATTTCCCGGCGCTTTGCACGGTACGCCGCTCGCGTCCGTTCTGTCAACGAAGGGTGCCAGGTCTAACGCGATGCGCAAGGCGCTTTGCGTTCACGGTTCGAGTTTACGAAGACACTCGAGCACGGCCTCGTGGACGAGCCCGTTGGTCGCCGTGAGTCCACGATCGTTGACGAGACTCGGCGCTCGATAGTCGAACGCCGCGCCGCTCGTGTCGGTGAAACGGCCGCCGGCGGCGACGATGATCGCGTCGATGGCGCAGGCGTCCCACCGTTTCCCTACCATACCGGGCCCCACGTACACCTCCGCACCTGCCGCGGCGATCTCGGCGCCCTTGAGCCCCGCGCTGCCGAGTGTGACCACCTCTCGTGCCGCAAGCAGGGCGAGGGTGCGCTCGAGCATCGGGCTCCGATGGGTGCGGCTCGTGACGACGCGCGACTCGGCGAGCGTGGCGACGGAACTCACGCGAATCGGTTCGCGAAGTCCATTCGCCGTCACCGACCACGCGCCTTGTCCCACCTCGCCGATCCAAGCGACGCCGCTCGCCGGCGCAAGGACCACCCCGGTGGTCGCACGATCTCCGTCGAAGAGTCCGATCATCACCACGAACTCGCCGTTCCGATTCACGAACTCCGCGGTGCCATCGAGCGGATCGACGAAGAAGACGCGCTCCGCGGTGCGATAACCCGCGAAGGTCTCGGGGTCGCTCTCTTCCGCGACGAGGGGAACGCCCGGGAACGCCTGGGAGAGGCGCTCGCAGATCAGCGTGTTCGCGCGTCGATCGGCGGCCGTCACCGGATCTTCCGGCGCCTTGAAATCGACGGAGAACGGCGTCTCGTACACCTCGGCGATCACCGCCGACGCCTCGACGGCCACACGGAGCATGACGTCGAGCGTCGTCACGACGTGATCCCCAGATCCTGGAGCCGGGCCTTGAACTTCGCGAGCCGCTCCTCGCTGAGATACGGGCTCGTTCCGGCTTCGCGCACGAGCTGGTCGAGTTGTAGGGTGCTCTTGGGCCCGAGGATCGCCGAGTTGACGTCGCGGTTCGACAAGACGAACCGGAGCGCCGCTCCGCGCAACGTGCCGACGTCGGCGCCGGTGAGCGCGCGGAGCGCGTTCAATTGTGGGACTCGCCGGCGAAGCTCGTCGCCGGTCCACCGATCGGCGCGATGATCGCCGGCCTCGAACACCTTGTGGAGCGACCAATATCCGCAGAGCAAGCCGTGCCCGAGCACGCTGTGCGCGAGGAGCCCCACGCCCGATTTTTCGATGTCTCCGTGGAGCGAACGGACATCTTCCGAGAAGAGCGCGTGATGCGTCATCGAGAGCACCTCGGCGCCCTTCGACAACGCGGCCAGCGCGACCTCGACCGTGCCGGCGCTGACTCCCCACGCGCGAATTTTTCCTTCGGACTTGAGCTCGGCGAGGGTGCTCGTTGCATCACCGCGTTCCACCGTCACCTTGGCAGGGTTGTGGAGCAGGACGACGTCGACGGCGTTTCGTCGGAGGCGCTCCCGACTTCGCTCGAACGCTTCACGAAGATACGCCCGATCGAAGCGCTTTCGCGGCGGGTTCGCGTCGCGATCGGTTCCGACCTTCGTCGCGATGAGCACGTCGGGTTCGTTTTCGAAGCGCAATCCGAGCCGGCGCTCCATCGCGCCGTGCCCGTACACGTCCGCGGTCTCGTACAGCGTCACCCCGAGCGAACGCGCACGGTCGATGACCGCGGCCTGATCCGTCTCGGGGACCGCGCCGTAGCCGTCCCCCGAAAGCCCCCACGTTCCGAGCGAGAGCTCGGACACCATGAGCGAGGTCTTCCCGAGGGGCCGCTGGAGCACGTGACCCGTATACCATCCGGCGGCGTCTCGCGGATTACTCGAACGACCAGTAATGGAGCGAGCTGAACGTGCCGGTCACGGCGCGAACACGAATCTCGTGCACCGCGGGCGTCGCGCCGACGACGGGAATGACGAACTCGTGCCAGGGACCGTCTGCGACGTCGACCGACGTCACGGGGCGACCGTCGACCTCGACGCGGACGCGCACGGCGGCCGTCGCGGTTTCGTCGGCGCCCCATCGGGCCACGATGAAACCGTGCGGCGCGAGGCGAAGCTCGAACCGGTCGAGCCGCCGTTCGAGCCGTGCCCCGTCGGCGCGGTCGTCGTCTTCGACGACCACGTCGTTGGTCTGAACCGCGTCGAACAGCGCGTAGCGATGGGCGGCTTCGCTGTCGATGTCGCAGACGTCGAGCGCGTCGATTTCACGGTGACCGGCGACGGCCGTGTCGAAGGGGTTTTCCGCGGAACCGAGGGCGTCGTACTTCGCGCGGTACGCGCTCATCGTCGGGCCGCCGAGGATCGTGGCGCGCACCGTTCGCGACGCGAGCTCGTCGCCCAGGAGCGCGTCGATGCCGAACCACTCCGGGTAGACGACGAAGTGCGTCGGGAGCCGTTCTCGCGGCAGGTGTTCGTAGTGCTCGAAGCGCGAACCGGGCCCTGCCGTCCAATAGCGAGCTTCGCCCGCCGTCGTCAGACCGACGACGTCGAACGTCGCGCGATCGGAGAAGTACGCCATCGCGCCGGTGTCGTTCACGCCGAGTCGCGCATTCGGAGGGAGCGCCGCGTGCGCCCAGTACGCGAGAGAAACCTGCTGACGGCGGACGGCATCGGCGCTCTCGGCGAGGTCGTCGATGCTCCAGCCGAGGCGCGACGCGAAGAACCCCACCACGACGCCCGCGAGGAGCGGCGAAACGCCGTCCATGGCGACGCCGAGCTCGGCCGCGACGCGCTCGAGCCCCGCGCCCGAAAGCTCCGCGAGCGCCGCGAGCCCGACGAACCACGCGGACGCGAACGGCCAGATGTAGCGCACTCGATTGACGAGGAACGTCTCGTACGTCGCGGGGAGCAGCATGCCGAGCGCGAGCGCGAGCGTCGCGAGGGCGCGCGGCATGCGGCGAGCGTGAACGCCGGCAAGGACGATCGCGGCGAGGGCGAGCCACCCGACGAGGCGACCGCCGGACGGCAAAAAGACGCTCGTCCAGAGCCGGCCGTCGAGCAAGGTGCCGAACAAGGTTCCCGCGTTGTCGACGAACGCCCAGACGAAGCGACGCGCCGGATAATACGGGTTCATCGGGAGCCATTTGGCGACCGCCGTCGAATTGACGGCCTGACCCGTCGCGACGAAACACACGAGCGACGGCAGGAGCGGTGACAGCCACGCCGCGAGCGACGCGGCGCGTTTCCCACCGTGCGGACGCATCACGAGCGCGAGCGCGAGCGTCCACGACGCGAGCACGCCTTCCGGTCGCATCAACGGCGCGAGCGCCGCGAGCGCGAGCATCTCGCCACGGCTCGGCCGTTCGGGCGACGACGCGGAACTGCGGTCGCCGTCCGGAGCTTCGAGCCATTCGGCGGCGCGACGCGCCGCGCGCGTGAGCACCCACGCGAACGGGACGACCTCCATGCCGCTCGCGGCGAACCAGGTGAACCCCCCAAATGAAAGCACCATCGCGCCGGCCGCGAGCGCCACCGAGGGGCGGACCAAGCCGCGCGCGAGCAAACGCGTTTCGTGCGCGAGCATCGCGAGCGACACCCATCCGAAGAGCCACGCCACCCAGATGAGCGACTCGCGTCGTGCTCCGAGCGCGTAAAACGGCGACAACAGGAGTGGCCAGAGCAAGCTCGTCGCGCCCGGCGTGGGCGCGGCGCCCGCGGTGTACCGGAACGGATGCAGCTCGGCGATCGAGCGTGCGTACTGAAAGTGGATGTACGCGTCGTCGAGCGGGACCGCGGGCACGCCGCCGGTCGTGTGAAGGACGGCGCGTGTCGTCAGACCGGCGAGCACCAGCGTGGCGAGTCCGAGTGGCGCGAAGCGGAGTGCTCGCGGCGCGCGCTGGGCGAGTTGAGAAAGCCGGAGCATCGGAGAAGTCGCCCGGCGATTGTTCATCGGCTCTGCTCGCCCGATCAAACGGCGTGCGAAAAAACGCGGTTCGAGCTATCTGCGCGGTGCCTCATGGCGAACGATCCCTACGCCGCCGCGCCCGTCCTGCCCGAAAGCGACGCGATCGACCCGCGTCAGGTGCTCGGCTCGGAAGGCCGGCCCGTCGAAATCGAAATTGGGTCGGGCCGCGGCCAGTTCATCGTGGAACGTCTCGAAGCAAACGCCGAGGTGTTCATGCTCGGGCTCGAGGTGCGGCGGAAATGGGCGTTCATCGTCGACGAGCGCCTGCGCGAAAAAGGTCTCGGCGCACGCGGGCGCGTCTTCTCGGACGACGCGCGTTCGGTGCTTCGAAAAATGACGGCGGGAAGCGTCGAGCGTGTGTTCGTGCATTTTCCCGATCCGTGGTGGAAGAAGCGCCATCAAAAGCGACGCGTCGTCACGCCGGAGCTCTTCCACGACGTCGCGCGCGTGCTCGTGCCGGACGGACACTTTTTCTTGCAGACCGACGTCCTCCACCGCGCCGAGGAGTTCGAGCAAATGGCGCTCACCGAGCCGCGCCTGGTTCCGCTCGGTGAAACCGTCGGCGACACGCGAAGCGCACGGGTGAGGGAAAACCCTTATGGAGCGATGAGTCTTCGTGAGCGACACGCGACCCGAGACGGCTTGCCCATCGCGCGCATTCTCTACGGTCGGACCGCGTAGCGTCGTCTCCGCCTTGCTTCTGCGCGCGAGGTGGCGTTACCCTTCTCGGCACCCATGAAGCCGTTCGGTCGTGTCGCCGCCCTCACGGCTCTGATCGTCACCACCGCGTGCGTCACGTATCGCGAAGGGCTCAATCGCGGGCAGCGGTTGTACGACACGAACGAGTACGACAAGGCGCTCGCGATCTGGCGAGACCTCGAACCGGACATGGACTCGCTCAGCGTCAATGATCAGTCGCGGTACGCGTATCTGCGCGGCATGACCGACTATCGTCTCGGTTATCGCCCGGATGCGCGCCACTGGCTCGCGATTGCGAAGGCCATCGACGACAAGAATCCGGGCGGCCTCAACGACGACTGGAAGGCCCGCACCAACGACGCCCTCAACGACTTGAATCGTGAAGTGTACGGAGGACCGGAAGCTGCGGATGGAGGCGCGCCGCACAACGGCCCTGATCCGGGGTCGGTCGCCGCTGGCGGCATGGCTGGGACGTACAATCCCGACACCGACATGCACTGATGCACGCGCGCCGTCCTCGACGGCGTCGATCGTACGAGTGCGCTAGCGAACGGAGCTCAGCGTGCGCGGAGCGCGAAGAGCCGGTCCTTCGCGAACAGCTTGCGCCGCTTCAGCTCGGATGCTTCCTGTTGCTCGGACGGAGTCAGGTAGGCGCGTCGAACCAAAATTCGAAGTCGCTCGTCCAGGATTTGGTGTTCTCGTTCGAGTTCGCTGACTCGATCGACCGCGCTGCCCGTACTCTGCTTCATGAGCGCCTCCTTGGTTCGTGACGAACGTTCGTTCTCATGGACCCCGCTTCTACGCTCGAGCGCGCGCCGGAATTCCCACGGGACGAACTCACCACATCTATCAAGGTATGGATCCAAGATGCTCGGTCAATCCCCTTTCTCGAGGGCGCGCGTCTCATTTCTCGTCCGTGCGCTCTCCTGCGCCGCGTCTCTCACACGCGCACTGAACGTGCGGGGTCCGGTTGTTTCTTCAGGTTTTCACGCTCGTCGAAGCCGCGGCCTTCATCGACGCGCCGTGTTGCTCGTTGCCACGGCGCTCGTCGGGTGTGGAACGCAATCCGTTGCACGGGCTCCACGCACGCCGTCGAGCGGAAACACGACGACGGGGCCGGAATCCGTCGCAGTCCCGCGGACCATCGTCACGCCTGGAAACACGACGAGCGTCGACGAGTTGTTCGACGAAGCGGAGACGAACTTTGCCGACCGACATTTCGATCTCGCGGCTTCCCAATTCGATCGAATTACTGCACTCGATCCGGACGGTGAGTTCGCGGTGAGGGCGCTGTTCGACGGCGCGGCGGCCCACGACGAGCTCGGCGATTTCGAAGGCGCCGCAACTCGATATCAAGAAGTCGCGCGACGTTTTCCGAACGACCCCGCGTCGCGAAGCGCGCTCGTTCGCGCCGTTCGCTTGCTCGCGTATCTCGAACGATGGGATGATGCCGGACGCGTCGCGGACGCGTCCCTCGCTCGCGTTACCGAGCTTGCGCCGGTCGACCGCATCGCGGTGTACGCGGGCAAGGCACTGTCGCTCGTGTTCTCGAGCGATCCGGAAACGGCGGAGTACTTCGTGAACAAGGGTCGAGACGTGGTGGACTCGGAGCGCCTCGACGCGGCCGGCGCGCTTCCCCGCGATCTCGCGGCGCTCTATTTCGCGCTCGGCGAGCTCCGGCGGATTCGCGGCGAGAAGATCCATTTCACGCCGACGCCGTCGAATTTCGCGCAGGTCCTCGAAGCTCGGTGCCAGCTCTTGCTCGACGCCCAGAGCGCGTACTCCGACGCGATGCGCGCGTACGACGCGCATTGGTCGGCGATGGCCGGCTATCGCGTCGGCGAGCTCTACGAAAATCTGCACCGCGACGTGATGAGCATCACGCCGCCGGCGTCCGCGAACACGCCGGCAAAAGCGCAGCTCTTCGAGGGCGCGATGCGCCTCCGGTATTCGATCCTTCTCGAGAAGGGGCTCACGATGCTCGAGCACACCCTCGCTCTCGCCGAACGGACCGGCGAGCACTCCGCATGGACCACGAAGGCCGCCGAAGCGAAGCAGACCGTCGAAACTGCGATGAAAGACGAGCAAGCCGCGCTCGCTCGTCTTCCGTATAGTAAGGAGCAGCTCGAGCGCGCCCTGGATGATCTCGGTCGCCGCAAAGCCGCGCTGGGGAGCGGCAAGGGGCCCTGAGAAAAGTACCTGAATATACGAACAGTTAGTTCGCGGTACGGAATGTGCTTGACACCCCCCGTACCTGGCGCTACCCATGCGCGGTCCGCTCGGGTCCCCGCACCTGCCTCTCTCGTTCGAGGGGCGGTTAAACGGGGAGACGGGTGGAGTGCCTTTTGATTCTGGTGCTCCGACCGGGTCGACCTTCGGGTCGGCTCGGTTGCCCCGTAACCCCAAGTGGAACGAACCGCCCCAACGACGGGTTCAGGCAAGGGAACGTGACGCGAGGTCTGGTTCAAGGTTTCCGTACCCCAGCTCTGGGGGTTTTGTCGTGTTTGTCTCGGCAGACACGTCGTGGCCCCGGTGCGCGACGGCTTCGCCGACCTCGCTGGCGTAGCTCAACCGGTAGAGCACCTGTTTTGTAAACAGGCGGTTAGGGGTTCGAGTCCCCTCGCTAGCTCGAACGGGCCGGTCGGCCTGAGGGTCGACTCTTCGACCCAAGATACCAGGAGACGAGATAAGGCACTTTTTCGAAGGACTTTGAAGAGCTTGGAGGGTTGCCCGAGTGGCCAAAGGGAGCAGGCTGTAAACCTGCCGGTTCACGCCTACGTTGGTTCGAATCCAACACCCTCCACCCGCCTCGGGGCAACCGGAGGACAGACACGATTCGATGGAGAGAACGGACGCAGAGAATTTCAGGCGGGAGTAGCTCAGTTGGTAGAGCGTCAGCCTTCCAAGCTGAACGTCGCCGGTTCGAATCCGGTCTCCCGCTCAGTCGAGACCGGAACTTAGCCAAACACATCGCCCACCTAGCTCAGTGGTAGAGCACTTCCTTGGTAAGGAAGAGGTCACGGGTTCAAGCCCCGTGGTGGGCTCGCAGGAGATTGAAAGCGCCATGGCGAAAGAGAAATTCGTTCGAAGCAAGCCCCACGTGAACGTCGGCACGATCGGTCACATCGACCACGGCAAGACGACGCTGACGGCCGCGCTCGTGAAGGTTCAGTCGAAGAAGAACCTCGCGAAGGCGATTTCGTACGCGGACATCGCGAAGGGCGGAACCGTCCGTGACGCGACCAAGACCGTGACGATCGCCGTCTCGCACGTCGAGTACGAGTCGGAGAAGCGTCACTACGCGCACGTCGATTGCCCTGGGCACGCCGACTACATCAAGAACATGATCACGGGCGCGGCGCAGATGGACGGCGCGATCCTCGTGGTGTCAGCGCTCGACTCCGTCATGCCGCAGACGCGCGAGCACGTTCTTCTCGCACGCCAGGTCGGTCTCACGCACATCGTGGTGGCGCTCAACAAGTGCGACGCGGTGGAAGACCCGGAGATGCTCGAGCTCGTCGAGATGGAAGTCCGCGAGCTCTTGAACAAGTACAAGTTCCCGGGCGACACGGCGAAGGTCGTCAAGGTGGCGGCGTTCCCGGCGCTCAACGGCGACCCGAAGTGGGAAGCGTCGATCACCGAGCTCATCTCGGCGCTCGATTCGGAAATTCCGGATCCGGTTCGCGACATCGACAAGCCGTTCTTGATGGCGATCGAGGACGTGTTCTCGATCAAGGGCCGCGGCACGGTGGCGACGGGTCGCGTGGAGCGCGGGATCATCAAGGTCGGCGAGGAGATCGAGATCGTCGGTTTCCGCGAGACGCGCAAGACGACGGTGACGGGCGTGGAGATGTTCCGCAAGCTTCTCGACGAAGGTCGCGCGGGCGACAACATCGGCGTTCTGCTTCGCGGCATCGAGAAAGAGGACATCGAGCGCGGTCAGATCTTGGCGAAGCCCGGCACGGTGACTCCGCACAAGAAGTTCGAGGGCGAAGTTTACGTGCTCAAGAAGGAAGAGGGCGGCCGTCACACGCCGTTCTTCACGAACTACCGTCCGCAGTTCTACATGCGGACGACGGACGTGACCGGGACGTGCCAGCTCCCCGAAGGCACCAAGATGGTCATGCCGGGCGACAACATCACGATGACGATCGAGCTCATCACCGCGGTGGGTCTCGAGGAGCAAATGCGTTTCGCGATTCGCGAGGGCGGCAGGACCGTCGGCGCTGGCATCGTTACGAAAGTGATTGAGTGATTTCATGACGAAGATTCGCATCCGCCTGAAGGCCTTTGACCACCAGCTCCTCGACAAGTCGGCCAACGACATCGTGGAGACGGCGAAGCGCACCGGTGCGCGCGTCGCGGGCCCCATCCCGCTTCCCACGCACATCTCGAAATACACCGTGCTTCGCGGGCCGCACGTCGACAAGAAGTCGCGCGAGCAGTTCGAGATCCGCACGCACAAGCGCCTCCTCGACATCCTCGAGCCGACGCAGCAAACGCTCGACGCGCTGATGAAGCTCGATCTCTCGGCGGGCGTCGACGTGGAGATCAAGTCATGAATCTCGATGTCTTCAACATGAAGCGAGAGAAGGTGGGCTCGCTCGACGTCGCCGACGAAGTGTTCGCCGGCGAGGTCAAAGAACAGCTCTTCTACGAGGTCGTGAAGGCGCAGCTCGCGTCGCGTCGCCAGGGAACGGCGTCGGCGAAAGAGCGCAGCGCAGTCTCGGGCTCGACGAAGAAAGTCTACAAGCAGAAGGGCACGGGACAGGCGCGTCACGGCTCGAAGCGCGCGCCGGTTTTCGTCGGCGGCGGTCAAGCCCACCCGCCGCGCCCGCGCGACTGGAGCTACCGCCCGCCGCGCCAAGTGCGCATCGGCGCGCTCAAGTCGGCGCTCTCGAAGTTCGCCAAGGAAGGCAACCTCATCGTCATCGACAAGCTCGAGCTCAAAGAGATCAAGACCAAGGGTCTGCTCTCCGCGTTCACGACGCTCAAGACGAAGAAGAAGGTCATGGTCGTCGACAGCGCGGAGAACGAGAACGTGAAGCTCTCGATGCGCAACTGCCGCGATCACCAGTTCCTTCCGCCCGAAGGCGTCAACGTCTTCGACCTCCTCCGCCACGACACGCTGATCGTGTCCAAAGACGCTGCCAAGAAATTGGAAGCTCGTTGCTTGGAGAAACAGTCATGAGGGCCGATCAGATCCTCCGCCGTCCCATCGTTCTCACCGAGAAAGCGAACAGGCTGCGGGACCGAAATCAGATCGTGTTCGAGGTCAATCGCGACGCGAACAAGGTCCAGATCAAAGAAGCCGTTCAGGCGATGTTCAAGGTCAAGGTCGAGAACGTGAACACGTCGATCGTCCGCGGCCGCGACCGTCGCATGGGCCGCGGCTACGCGAAGACGCAAAACTGGAAGAAGGCCGTCGTGACGCTCAAAGAGGGCGACACGATCGACTTCTTCGCGGAAACGGAATGACCATCACGGCGAAGCCGTGGAACGGATAAGTTATGGGCGTTAAGAACTACAAGCCGACTAGCGCAGCGCGTCGCTACTACTCGGTCTCGGACTTCAAGGAGATCACCAAGGGCAAGAAGCCCGAGAAGTCTCTCCTCGATCACCAGACGTCGACGGGCGGGCGCAACGCGCACGGCCGCATCACCTCGCGCTTCCGCGGCGGTGGACACAAGCAGCGCTACCGCATCATCGATTGGCGCCGCGACAAGAACGGCGTCCCCGCGTCGGTCGCTTCGATCGAATACGATCCGAACCGCACCGCGCGCATCGCGCTCCTTCACTACGTCGACGGCGAGAAGCGTTACATCCTCGCGCCCGACGGCATGAACGTCGGTGACAAAGTGCTCGCGCACAAGTCGGCCGACATCAAGCCGGGCAACGCGCTCCAACTTCGTCACATCCCGCTCGGCACGACGATCCACAACGTCGAGCTCAAGAAGGGCAAAGG
>DATBBD010000007.1:0-2156 GCA_036271175.1 Polyangiaceae bacterium
CCGACCGCGCACGTGTCTCAACGCATGCCCGCCGTCGCTCGCGTGGAGCCCACGGTGTCTCAGCGCCCTGCTGCAGCGCCGGCTTCGACGTCGATCCGTCCCGAGCGCGGCGGCTTGAACCCAGCTCAACGCGACGCCCTCGCGCGCGCCGAACAGCAGGCGGTGCAGCGTCGCGCATCCGGTCAGCACGCCGCGGTCGCTTCTCAGCCGGCACCGGCGTCGCGACGCGCCGAAGCGTCGCCGCAGAGCATCCGCGGACCGGCGCAGGCGGTGCCCGTTCAGGCCGCGCCGGCGCAAAGCACCCCGGGTCGCGAAATCAATCAGCTCCTCGCCGCGACGGTGCAGGCGCGTGGCTCCGATCTGCATCTCTCCTCGGGCGTGCCCCCGATGATCCGGATCGACGGCGAGATGCGGCCGCTCACGACGCGCGGCGGGCTGCCGTCGGAGGTGATCCATCAGATGATCATGCCGATTTTGCCGGAGCGCACGCGCGCCGAGTTTCGCGAGAAGCGGGACGCGGACTTCGCGTACGAGCTCGAAGGGTACGGCAGATTCCGCGGCAACCTGTTCGTCGATCGCAACGGCATCGGCGCGGTATTTCGCGCCATTCCGTCGCAGATCGTGCCCGTCGACAAGCTCGGCTTTCCGAACGAAGTGCTTCGTCTCTGCCAGCTGCCGAAGGGGCTCGTGCTGGTCACCGGCCCCACCGGTTCCGGCAAGAGCACGACGCTCGCGTCGCTCATCGACTACATCAATCGGACCCGCGGCGGTCACATCATTACCGTCGAAGATCCGGTGGAGTTCGTCTTCGAGAACAAGAAGTGCCTCGTGAACCAGCGCGAAGTCGGCACGCACACCGACTCGTTCCGCGCTGCTCTCCGCGCCGCGCTCCGCGAAGACCCCGACGTGCTCCTGGTCGGCGAAATGCGCGATCTGGAGACCATAGAAATCGCGCTCGAGATGGCGGAGACCGGCCACCTCGTCTTCGCGACGCTCCACACCACGTCCGCGCCGTCGGCGGTGGATCGCATCGTCGACCAGTTCCCCGCGGATCGTCAGAGTCAGATCCGCGTGATGCTCGCCGAGTCACTCAAGGGAGTGATCGCGCAGATGCTCTGCAAGAAGCTCGGCGGCGGCCGTGTCGCGGCGTTCGAAATCCTGTTCGGCGTCCCGGCCGTCGCGCACCTCATCCGCGAAAAGAAGGTCTACCAACTCCCATCGGTCATGCAGACCGGCTCGAAGCTCGGGATGCGCCTCATGAACGACAGCCTCCTCGAGCTCGTCACCAAGGGCCTGGTCGCGCCGGACGAGGCCTTATCCAAAGCGCACGACCGCGCCGGCCTCGTCGCCGCCCTCAAAGAAGCCCAGATCGGCACGTGACCCCCGGGCTCCGAGTTGCCAGCGCCGGCGATTTGCTGCTAATTCCACTCGCATGCAAGCAGGCACTGTGGAGCGTCGACTTTCGCTGCGACGCGTCGTGAACGGTCTCGTCGTCGTGCTCGCCGGCGCGTCGCTCGTCGCGTGCGACAAGAGCGGCGGTGGCGCGTCGTCACCGGGAGGCGCGAGCCCCCTCATCGGTAGCCCCGCGCCGACGTTCGATCTCCCCGCCGTTTCCGGCGGATCGCACGCCGACCTTTCGAGCCATCAAGGCAAGGTCGTGCTCGTCGATTTTTGGGCGACGTGGTGCGGCCCCTGCAAAGCGTCCTTTCCGAAGTACCAAGCGCTCTCGAAGAAGTTCGGCGACGATCTCGTCGTGATCGGCATCTCCGAAGACGATGAATCGGACGGGATCAAGGACTTCGCCAAAGAGACCGGCGCGACGTTCACGCTCGCCTGGGATCAGAAGAAGAGCGTCGCGAGCGAGTATCACCCGGAGTCGATGCCGACGAGCTACGTGGTCGACAAGAACGGTCTCGTCCGGTTCTCGCACGAAGGCTTTCGCGAGGGGGACGAGAAGGACATCGAAGCGGAGATCAAGAGCCTGGCCGAGTAGGCTCTTTTCGATCGGCGCGGTTCGCCGCGAGCATCGCTCGGTTCCGTCCGGCGTTCTTCGCGGCGTAGAGCGCCTCGTCCGCCGCTTGGATGAGCGCGTCGAGATCGTCGTAACCTTGATCGGTCGCGGCGATGCCGAAGCTCGCGGTGACCGGGATGTTGCC
>DATBBD010000008.1:0-8116 GCA_036271175.1 Polyangiaceae bacterium
GGTGGAGTGAACGCCCCAGAGCTCCGAGCAGCCGTAAGACCACGTCTTCTGGGCGTCCGTGGAGTAGAAGGAACCCCAAAAATCGAGGTGGAGGTACGCATTGTTCGGATCCATCGGATCGAACAAGATGTTGTACGCACGCGGATTGCCGCCGTGAGCGCTCGCGTTACCCGCGAAACTGCACGCCGCGAGCGCCGCGCCCAAGAGAGCGCCCCGAGCCGAGCGACCGAACCTTCGATGAAGTTTGTGCAAAGTCATGATCCTTAGGACGGATGTCAGGACGGGACCCTAGCGCTTTTCGGCCTCCGCGTGCTCCGCTGGGTGAGTGTGTCTCCCGAGGCGTCGCGGTCGACAAAAAATCGACGCTTCGAGCCGATTTCCAGGCGCGACATCGATGAGCGCGCGGCCGCGATGCAGCGGCGCTGAAGGTTCACACGCCAAGTGAAGTGTTCGCGTTTGCCACGCTTGCGGCCTCCTTCCATCCCGGCAGGCGTCACGGGAGCGGAAGGAAGTACACGGCGTCTCCCGCGGCTACGGCGAGCTCGGACGCGCTCTCGGCCGGGAGTCGCAGCGAACCGTCGACGATGACGCCTCGGCTCTCGATGGCCCGAAAAAATGGTGCCCCCGCGACGTCGCGAGCGACGAGGCAACGTGCCCCGCGTTCGCTCGCGCTCGATGGAGAGGGCTCACCGAGCGGCAGCGACCGCGTTCCGATGACCGGGACGACCGTGTCCGTCGCCGCGATGAAGTGCGGGCCGCCGTCGAACGGGTCGACGCGATCGGCGTACTCGAAACCGACTCGGCGAAGCATCTTCTCGACGCCTTTGGTCTGTGCGCCGACCTGACCGATGACGTTCTGCGCGTCACGCGCGAGGAGAGTGACGTAGATCGCGTCGCGCGGGAACAGGTCGCGCACGAAGTCCTTGTTCTCGCTCGAGAGCAGATCTGCTTCGCGATAACTCATGTCCGTGAAGTGACGTCCGACGGCTTCCCAGAGATGGCTCGTGCCGTCCGCCTCGAGTGGGGGAAGCAACTCGGCGAGAAGCTGGTCGCGAAACAACGAGCGGTGCGCCGCGATGAACAAGAAGCGCACGTAAGAGATGAGCAAGCCGAGTCGCTCCGGCGCCTTGCGGTATTCGGGCGCCACGACGAGACCGCCGATCTCGGTCGGGCCGTCGTAGGAAAATCCGATCCGGAGGAGCGTCTGATGAAAGTGCTTGTCGACGCTCGCCGCGTATTTCTCTTCACCGAGCACGTCGAAGTAGATGTAGGGCGCACCGCGCCGTCCGAGCTGGGCGACGATCATGGACGTGCCCGCTGCGGTCCTCGTTTCGAGGTCCCACAGCACGAACACGTACTTGCGAAGTTTCGGGGCCATGTCCCCCGCGAAACTCTTCGCCGAGTGCAGCAGCAATCGCCGTACGTGCTCCCGATCGTCGGGCAAATTCACCGTGTTCAGGTTCCGCGCGAGCCCGAGTAGCGGCTCTTCGTCCTCCGGCGTTGCGCCGCGGATCTCGTACCTCGTCATCGACTTTTCATTTTGACGCTACGTGGCTCGACCGCCGAGGACCAGGCCGAAAACCGGCGCAAGTTGGGGCAGCGGGGCGGCTTTACCCGTGCTACGAGGCGAGCCGGAGATGACCGCGCCGACACCATTCAAGGGAACTCGAAGCTACTTGACCGATCCGGGGCTGGAGGCTGCCGTGAACGCAGCTTTGGTCCTCGAGCGCCCCCTCCTCGTGAAGGGGGAACCCGGAACGGGGAAGACCCTGCTCGCGACGGCGATCGCCGAGGCCCTC
The DNA here is from genome assembly GCA_036271175.1 of Polyangiaceae bacterium. Lineage (GTDB taxonomy): Bacteria > Myxococcota_A > Polyangia > Polyangiales > Polyangiaceae > DASZVB01. Next base: position 1,800 of record DATBBD010000008.1, read on the forward strand.
GGCCTCGAGCTGATTCACTGGCCCGTGAAATCGACGACCCGGGCGCAGGACGGTCTCTACGTCTACGACACGGTGCAGCGTCTCTACGACGCCCGTTTCGGCGACGTCGGCGCCGAAGGCGTCAAAGACATCCGCCGCTACATCAAGCTCGGGCCCCTCGGTCGCGCGCTGAAGGCGGAAAAGCGCGTTGTCCTTTTGATCGACGAGGTCGACAAGGCCGATCTGGAGTTTCCGAACGACCTCCTCCACGAGATCGACCGCATGCGATTCGTGGTGAGCGAGACCGGTGACGAGGTCGTGGCCAAAGAGCGCCCGGTCGTGATCATCACGAGCAACAACGAGAAAGAGCTCCCCGACGCCTTCCTGCGGCGCTGCGTGTTCCACTTCATCGACTTCCCGGAGCCGGATCTCATGAAGCGCATCGTGCGCGTCCATCACCCGGCGATCGACGAGCAGATCGTCGAGCAGGCGATCGCGGCGTTCTACGAGGTTCGCGGTATTCCTCGGGTGCGAAAGCGTCCTTCGACCAGCGAGCTTGTCGATTGGATCGCGGTGCTCGCCTCGGCCGGGGTCGGCGCGGACCGTATCCGCGCGGAGCTTCCGTTCACCGGCGTTCTGCTCAAAAAAGAGCAGGATCAACAGGTCGTCACCGAATCGAAGAGCGGTCGCGCTCGCCGCTGGTAACTTTCAGGACGGGACGCGCAGTCGATAGCCGACGCCGGCCTCGTTGATGAGGTACTTCGGGCGCGCGGGCTCCGCTTCGAGCTTGTACCTGAGCTTCTTCATGTAGACGCGGAGGTACTGGACTTCGGTCGTGAAGTTCGGGCCCCACACGGCCTTCAAGATTTGACGGTGAGTGAGCACGCGACCCGCGGAGCGAACCAACAGGCGCAGGAGTCGATACTCGGTCGGCGTGAGGCGGACCTCGCGCCCCGAGGCGGTCACTTTCCGGAGGTCGAAGTCCATCGTGAGGTCGCCGATGGTGATCGAGCCGCTGTCGAGGCTCTCGGCGTCGGCGCCTCCGTTGCGGAGGGCGGCGCGGATCCGCGCGAGCAGCTCGCCTTCGCCGAACGGCTTCACGACGTAGTCGGTCGCGCCGCCGTCGAGCGCGTCGATCTTGTCCGCTTCGTCGACTCGCGCCGAGACGACGATGATCGGAACCGAGCTGCGCTCGCGAATCCGTCGAGCCACCTCGACGCCGTCCATGTCGGGGAGGCCGAGGTCCAAGAGCACGGTGTTCGGCGACGTCTCGAGAGCGGCGGAGATGCCGTCCTCGCCGGTCGCCGCTTCGAGGCACCGGTAGCCCTGTCGTTCGAGGGCGCCATGAAGGAGCGCGCGGGCGTGAGGTTCGTCATCGATGACGAGAATGGCGGGCGATTCGGTCATGGGCGGGTGGTCTCCGAGAATGAACGCTCGGGGGCGAGCTCGCCGAGCGCCAGCGCCTTGGCGTCGGTGTGACCCCGGTCGTCGGCCGGCAAGGTGAACTTCACCGACGCCCCGCCGTCCGAGCGATTTTCGAGCCAGATCCGCCCCTCGTGCGCGGTGACGATCGCGCGGCAGATGGTCAGGCCGAGCCCCACTCCGCCGTCGCTGCGCCGTTCGCCGCGATGCAAGCGCTCGAACACCTTCTCTTCGTCGCCGCGAGGCACCCCCGGTCCGCGGTCGGCGATCTCGACGACGATCCACGGGTCGCGCGCGCGGACCACGACGTCGATGGAAGAACCCTCGGGGGTGTATCGCAACGCGTTGTCCATGAGGTTCACCAACACCTGCTCGATCAACACGGGATCGAACGTCGCCAGAGGGATCTCCTCGGGAACGTCGGTGCGCACGGTTCGCCCGACCAGCTTCGCTTCGAGACGATGAAGCGCGGAACCGATGACCTCGTCGATGGCTTGCAGCGACCCCTTTGCTCGCACCGTTCCCGATTCGAGCCGCGTCAGTTCGAGCAGATTGCCGACGAGTCCACTGAGCCGCTGCGCTTCCTCGAGCACCATCCGCGCCAGTGCGCGGCGTTCGATCGGTTCCAGATGGTGGTCGTGCAGCGCAGTGCTCGCGCCGACGATCGCCGTCAGGGGCCCGCGAAGGTCGTGCGACATCGAGCTGAGGAGCGCGTTCCGAAGCCGCTCGAGCTCCGCGTGACGTCGCGCTCGCTCGGCCTGACGCCGGAGCCGATCGGTGAGCACGCTGATGACCATCGTCACGGTCCAGGTGATCCCCAGCGTGAGCGCGCTCTTCTTACTGCCGACGGCGAAGGTGAGGGTAGGCGGGACGAACAGGTAGTCGAACACCACGATACCGCTCACGGCCGCGAAGATGCCGGGGCCGATCCCGAAGCGGGCGGACACCACGAGCACGCCGAGCGGGAACAACAGAACCCGGTCCGCGACGTCGAGCACGCCTTCACCCGCGAGCGACACGGCCGTGCAAATGGAGACGACGGCCAGAGCAGTCGCGTAGCCGTAGGCGATGTGTTCCGGCGCGTCGGTCGCCGAAAACGATTTCTGGCGCGAACCCCATAGGGACGCCCATTTGGGTCGGCGCGACACCGAGCGAGCCTAACACGAAGCAGGTAGACGAGCCCCCGACTCCGCTACAGTACGAGCCCGCGCCGAGCGACGGCGCGTGACCGACACCAGCCGAGTCGCCTTCGAGAGGATCGCATGAACCTGGTCGGATGGATCTTCACGCAGCACGTCACGACCATCGTGATGGACGCGCTCGTCCTCGTGTTCGTGGCGCAAGTGATCCGTCAGCGTCAACCCACGGGGAGCGCCTTTGCCTGGCTTCTTTCCATCATTCTGGTCCCTTACGCCGGAATCCCGCTCTACCTGGCCTTCGGCGGCCGCAAATTCAAGCGCCGCGCGCGAGAGAAGGGGCGCCTGCGCCTCGGCGAGCACGCGCCCGACGACGCGAAGCGTGCCCTCGGGCTCGAGTCGACCCTCGACGCCGTCGAGTGGCTCGACGACGGCGTGCTCGCCTACGAGACGTTTCTCCGCGAGATCCGGAACGCCACGCACTCGATCCGCATCGTCACGTTCGTGGTCGGAGACGACCCGACCGGAAACGGAATCATCGACGCGCTCGTGGAGCGCGCGTCGGCGGGGGTCGAGGTTCGGCTGCTCCTCGATGATCTCCTCCGGTTTCACGCTCCCGCGCGAAACCTCGCCCGGCTCAAAGCGGCCGGCGGTCGTCTCGGGCGCTTCATGCCGCTCGTGCATCTCCCGTTTCGCGGGCAAGACAACCTGAGAAATCACCGAAAAATAGCCCTCTTCGACGGCAAGCGGGCGGTCGTCGGCGGAATGAATCTCGCGACCGAGTACATGGGACCGGCCCCCGAAGCGATGCGGTGGCGCGATCTCTCGGCGCTCGTGTCGGGGGCTGCGGTCGGTGCGCTCGACGCCATCTTTCGCGCCGACTGGGAGTTCGCGACGCGCGAACGTCTCGGCGCCCTCGAACCTCCGCGAGGCGCGGGCGAACGACCGGTGACCGTCGTTCCGAGCGGCCCCGACGCCGCGAGCGATCCGATTTACGACACCTTGCTCACGGCCGTCTTTCGGGCGTCGCACCGCGTCTGGATCTCGACGCCGTACTTCGTCCCCGACGACCCCCTCATGCGCGCCCTGGCCATCGCAGTTCGGCGAGGGGTGGACGTTCGCGTCGTCGTTCCGGTCAAGTCGAACCACGCGCTCGCGAATCTCATCGGCGAGCCGAACCTTCGCGATCTATCGCGACAAGGCGCCTCCGTCCTCGTGTTCCCGAACATGCTCCACGCCAAAGCGGTGCTCGTCGACGACGCCCTCGCCGTCATCGGCTCGGCCAACTTCGACATGCGAAGTCTCTTCTTGAACTACGAAATCGCGCTTCTATTTTCCGGCGCTCGGGAGGTTTCTCGCCTCGCCGAGTGGTTCCAAGCGACGTTCGCGCTGGCCGCCGAAGGCCCCGTTCCCGTGAGTTACGGTCGGGGTGCTCTGGGCGAAGTGGCGCGCCTGGTTGCGCCGCTGGTTTGACCGCCCGTCGGCCCGCGTCGATCGTGAGCGAACCCGTCGAGGCCCGCCGTCCTTGACGCCCCGGGCGCCAGCTGGCCATATGAAAAAACACGACGATGGAGGCTCCGCATGCTGGCGGATCGCTCCAGCTGGGCCCGAGGATGGAGCGAAATCAACTTGCCAGCGGCGTCAACGAAGGGGACGTCCTCGCGGGAAAGTACCGTGTCGACCGTATTCTCGGCAGCGGGGGCATGGGCGTCGTCGTCGCTGCCCACCATCTCCAACTCGACCAACGCGTCGCGATCAAGTTTCTCCTGCCCGCCGCGCTGACGAACCGCGAGACGGTGAGTCGATTCGCACGCGAAGCGCGGGCGGCCGTGAAGATCAAGAGCGAGCACGTCGCGCGCGTCATCGACGTCGGCACGCTCGAGAACGGCGCTCCGTACATGGTCATGGAGTACCTGGACGGCGTCGACCTCGCGCACTGGGTGAAGCTCCACGGCACCCTCTCCGTCGTGCAAGCCGTCGAGTTCGTGCTCCAGGCCTGTGAAGCGCTCGCCGAAGCGCACGCGCTCGGGATCGTCCATCGCGATCTGAAGCCGGCGAACCTGTTCGTCATTCGCGACCCCCACGGCGCGCTCTCCGTGAAAGTGCTCGACTTCGGGATCTCGAAAATGGCCGGCGGCGCGTCCATGGACGTGACGAGCGCCTCGTCGGTGATGGGCTCGCCGCTCTACATGTCGCCGGAACAGATGCGTTCATCGCGGGACGCCGACGCCCGGAGCGACATCTGGTCGCTCGGCATCATTCTTTACGAGCTCCTCACCGCCGACTCGCCGTTCTTCGCCGAGAACCTTCCGGAGCTCGTCATGAAGGTGCTGTCGGAAGCGCCACCGCCGCTTCGAGGCAAGCGCCCCGACGTTTCGGTGGGTATCGAGCGCGTGGTCCTTCGGTGCTTGAACAAGGAACGCGACGGCCGCTACGCCACGGTGGGCGAGCTCGCGATTGCGCTCTCGGATTTCGCGCCCGCGAGCGCCCGGTTGTCCATCGAACGGATCTCCGGCGTGCTCCGAGGCGCGGGCGCGTCGTCGGGGAATCTCGCGGTCACGCCGCTCTCCGGCGGGTTTCCGGTTCCCGCGGGAACGGGCTCGTCGTGGGGTGGGACCGGTGCGCGTGGGACCGGAAAACGAACGTTGATCGGCGCAGCAGTGGCGCTCTTCGTGGTCATTGCCGTCATCGCCGTCGCGCTCTTACGTCACGAGCCGGAGAAAACGACGCCGGGTGTCGCGTCGGTAGAGGCCCCGACGGCGCCGAGCAACGTTGCGGCGGCGCCGTCCGCGGTGCCTTCCGTCGCGACGACCGAGGTCGAGCCGGTGATCAGCGCAGCGCCGTCGGCCGTTCCGGGCGCGGAGGTGGAATCGCCGCACACCGCCCACGTCGGAGCATCGCACGGTCTCCATCCTCCGCGACCTCGCGCTTCCGCCGGCGTGCGACCGCCGGACGCGCCGCCCCCGGTGTCGACCGGCAGCGTGTTCGACGATCGCAAGTGAGCGGACCTCAGTGGCGTCGGTTGTCGAGGCTGTAGGGCCCCGGACCGAAGTGCAGGATCAAGAGCGCGCCGCCGAGAAGACCGACGTTCTTCATGAACATCGCCATCTGCATCTGAGCCATCATCGGATCCGCGACGGCCCAGAATTTGTGCATCATCAACGTCACGGGGATCAGGAACAGCGCGATGAGCACCGCGCCGATCTTCGCGTGATAGCCGAGAAGAATGCTCAGCCCGCCGACCAGCGACAGGACGCCCGAGAGCGGCACGGCGATGCTTGCGAGCGGTACGCCTTGGCTCGCGGCGAACCCGATCGTCTTCGCGGAGAAGTGGCCGAGGCCGCCCGCGATGAAGATCGCCGAGAACAAGGCTCGGCCGAGCGGGACTCCGAGGGCCGTCAGCCGAGACACGTCGCTGCTCGCAAGTTGATGTTTCGGGGAATTCAGCGCTATTTCGCTCATGACGAAACCTCCATGTGTCGGATGAATTTGGGAACGACGTATCGAGGTGGCTAGGGGTCGACCGGAAAACACATTGTTGTTAGGGTAGCAACAATGGATTACAACCGAGTCGCCCTGTTCATACGCGTCGTTGCGGCCGGCAGTTTCACCGCGGCCGCTCTCGAGCTCGGCCTCCCGAAATCGTCCGTCAGTCGGGGCGTCATGCATCTCGAGAAAGAGCTCGGAGTGCGTTTGCTTCAGCGAACGACGCGAAAGATCGGGCTCACCGAGGCCGGGCAGGCCTACTACGACGCGGTGCGCCCCGCCGTGCTGGGGATC
>DATBBD010000009.1:0-3421 GCA_036271175.1 Polyangiaceae bacterium
CAGCGGTCCGGCTCCGCTGAAGGTCACCTTGTTGTAGGTTTCTCCGTCGAGCGTGAGCGTTTTCGTGCTCGCGCTCGTGTCGTTCGCGATGATCTCAGAGCCGGTCGAAACCAGCGTGAGGTTCGTCGACGTCGAGCACGAAAAGACGGTTCCCGATCCGGTCAAGGTCATCGTCGAACTCGTGAGATCGAGCGTCCGGGTGTTCGTGTTCGAGCTCGAAAAACTCGGGCACGTGACGGCATGCCCATTGAGCGTGAGCGTGCCCGCTGTCAGCGTGATCGCGCCGCTCGTCGTCAAAGCATCCTGCAGCGTCCATGACCCGCCGACGCCGTTGAACACCACGGCGCTCGAGAGCGTCTTGCCGTGAGTGGTGACGTTCTGCGTCGTCGTCGACGTGAATTGGATCTGACCCGAGTACGAGAGCGTCATCGACGCCGAGAGCGTCAGATCCCCGGCGACGTTCAATCCGTTCGAGCCGGCGAGCGCCCCGGCGTAGCCCGTGAAGTCGATCGATGCGACGTTGGCCGTCACCGTGATCGTGGCGATTGGCGTCCCGGAATTGCCGTCGAAGAAAACGTTGTCGGAGCTCGTCGGGACCGCAGCGCCGCCTGCGCCGCCGGAGCTCGTCGCCCATTTCGTGCCGGCGGTCGAGTCCCAACTGTTCGTGCCGCCGACCCAGTATCGATTTGCCATTTAGCTGTTCTCCGTCGATGAGAGTTCGACCACCTCTGTGGCCACTTCGAAGTCAGATGTAGTGCACGACTCCCAATTTCACTTTCGTGCCCGGTCCGTTGGTTGCGAGCGCAAAAACTGGAGGGAACGGGAGGGCATAAAGCTGCGTGCTCTCCACGGTCCCGTTGTTCGCACTGACGATCTCGTCGACGAGGGCGCCGAGCTGCGCATTCGTCGCGCGGTCGTTACGCGGGAGGCTCGAAAAGCCGACCGTGAAAGACTCGCGCGATCTGAAGTACTCGTCGCATCCTGCCTGGATCGCGGCCTCGCACGCCGCGCGATCGGCGTTCGCGATGACGAGCCCTACCACCCACGCGTCGAGTGCGACGCGAGTGATCGGAAGGACGTTCACCTTCGAGACGTTCACCGGCTGTCTCGTCGAGACGCCGCCGGCGTCGAACTGGATCGCGGCTTGAACGGCCGACAGCTGTGCGGCCGTCGGGATCCCGTCGGCGCTTCCGCTGCTCGCCTCGTCGGCCTCGATGTACAGGTCGATCTCGCCTGGCGTCGCGCTCGCGTACGGGTAGATCGCGACGATGCCGGGCACTTCGCTCGCCCAGATTCGATAGTCAGCGTAGGCACCTCCTTGCGGTCGCCCTCTCGTGCGCAAGAGAACGCGACCGCGGTAAGCGTCGACCGTTTCGGCGTCCGCGCCGGTGACCGTCTGAGCGACGACGACGGCGTCTTTGCCGACGTTGGGGAGAGGGTTCGCGAACGACACGACGTCGCCCGGGTTCAAATTACCGATCGAGCCCGAGCCGTCGCCGCCCGTTTGATCGCTCATCGCGCGAATCGTCGGGAACACGACAGGAGCGTTCAACGGGACGGGCGCAGTGGTCTGATAGAGCACGCCGGTCGACGCGTTGAGGAGCTGCGCCCCGCCGGGGAGCGACCCGGTTTGCGAGAGGACCGAAACCCGGGCAGTAGCCTCGGCGCGTGTCGCGAGTTCGGGATCGCCGACACCGAAGAACTCTCCCCAAAGAACGAGCGGGCGCACGACCTTCCCGTTCACCATGACTTCGGCGTCGGTCGCGTACTGGACGAACATCTGCAGGAAGATGAACCCGCAATATTTGTAGAGCAGGATGAAGACGCCAGCGAGAACCGTTGCGAGCACGTACGCGAACGCTTTCGGAAGAAGAGGGATCGTCTGCGAGAGCGACGCCGACAGCTGCGCGACGATGTTGTCGCGAAGATCGGCGGTTGTCGGTGTTGAAAGAGCCATGGTGTGACCACCTCGATTGTCGGTGAAAAGGGAAACCCGCGACCACGCGCGGAGCAGGAGCACTGCAAGCACTGCTCGGCGCGCGGGGCGGGCGCGCTCGTCGCGTTGCACGGATGCGGAAAGCAAAGAGATCCCGTGCACCGACTCGCCGCGGCTTTGGCGAGGTGCCTCCGCGGAGGCGGTCGACTCGAAAGCTATTCTGGGCTCGCGGCAATCGACGCGATGTCGGCGTCGGTCGGCACGCGTCCCCACGAACGTGCGAGGAAGACGCGAGCGATCGGGTGGTCCATGTCAATGTCCTCCCCGAGCAGCGCCGGCATAAGGAAGCCGGCGCCGTCGATCAGGGGCGGCACGTCGGGGTCGGCGAACGGGTGCGAAGCCATGAACTTCAGCGATGCCGGGTGCGAGAGATCGAGGCGCCCGTTCGCGAGCACCGCGGCGCGCAGCTCACCGAGTGCGGCGCGCTCCACCTCGCGGAGAGAAACCCCGGCGCGCTGAGCGAACTCGGTCGCCGAAACGTGCCAGGCCGGAATGCGGGCCGCCGCAAGCGGACCGTCGAGCGCCTTCCGGACCTTCGCGATCGAAACGCCTTTGCGCTTCGCGAACTCGGCGAGCGTCAGCCCGTCCTCGACGATGAGGAGCTCCGCGCCCAACCCCGAACGTTCTGAAATCTCGGTCTGCGACGTCGCGCCGAGCCACGTTCGAACGTGCTCGTGAGCGAGATCGATACGGCCGCGAGAGAGAACGGCGGCGGCGAGCGCGCCTCCGCGTGCCGCTGCCCTCGTCACGGTCGATCTGGCGCACCCGCGGCGCCGGGCGAGTTCGGCGAAGGATGCAGGAATCGGCCTGTTTTGGTCGGTGCGTCGTCGGTTCATGGGATCGCTTTCAGGTGAAAAGAAGGGGGAACGTCGGAGCGCCGTCGGACGCGCTCCGCGCTTTGGCGGTCGAAGCGGCGGTCGGTCGGAGCGCCGTCGGAGAGCGGCGGAAGGCGCGCAACGTCGTTGCGTCGGTGGAACGCAACATCGGTTTCAAGATCCGCTTCTCGTGAAAGGCCGCAGGGCGAAACCAACAGCGCACACGCCGGCCCTAATTCTTACAGTACCTTTTCAATTCCAGCCCTCCCCACTCCGCGCCTTTGGCAACTGTCATGCCAGGCTTGGGGTGCGGGGGTGCACCGACGAGGAGGAGCGACGCTGCAGCGTGCGGCTAGTAGCCCCAGCGGGTAGCGTCGTCATGCAGCGGTCGGCGTCTCGGGGTCGGGCGTGCCCCCGTCAATGACGAGACAGCGAGCGACGTACTCAGTGAGGTCGCGAGGCGTGAGGTCACGCTCTGTCACCTCCTGACCCGGCACGAGGATGCCGTACACGCCGATGATGGCGGTGTCGGGACCAACTACGTAACGAGCGTGCGTGGGCGGGATGCCGACGACCGTGGTGCTCGCGACGTTCTTGGACTGCTTCGAGT
>DATBBD010000010.1:0-8705 GCA_036271175.1 Polyangiaceae bacterium
GTTTTCGTTCGCCCCGTATCTGAGATCGCAGCAATTCATCGTCGGATCATTCGGGTTGCAATTTCCTTCGATGTTCGTCGTGCACGCGTCCGCGTCGCACGTGATGTCGGCGTCGCAGTTGGGCGCGCCGTCCGTGAGCAAAAAGGCGTACGTTTTTCCGGTGAGGGCGAGCAATTTATTTTCTAGCCCCATCATCGTCGCGGCCGTCGGCGTGAGGCCAGTCGGCGTCCTGCCCGCCAACGTCGTGAGGAGCGACGACAAGATCGGTCCCACTTCGCCCGCGATCGCGTAGCTCACCGGGTCACCGGGGCGCGTCGCGAAGACTTCTTGTCCCGCCGGACACTGCGAAGTGTCGTTGTCGGAATCGGTCGCCGGGAAGGTCGCAGCGCCGTAGCTCACCCGATGCCCGACCACCTTGAGCACGTCGGCGATCGCCGCGCGCGCCGCGTCGTAGCGCGTCCCGAAGTTGCCGTTCGCGTCCGGCACGTCCATCGGACTGATCATGCTGCCCGAGGCGTCGAGAACGAAGTACAGGTTCGGGCGCTCGACGACGATCGGCACGATGACGTTTCCGCAATATCCGGCCGCGTCCGCCGCCGGGGGCGCCGGCGGTGTCACGTTGAAAAACCCGCCGCCGTCGGTGCCGCCGTCTTGGAACGACGAGGGCGGCAGATCCACGTCGATGAGCGGAGGTGGGTGGGGCCCACAGGCCACCACGACCGTCGCGACGAGCCCAATGACCGACGCGCGCAAAGGAAGCATCCCCGATTCAGGATAGCCCACGAGACGCGGAAGCGCCTGAGACGGCCGCGCGTTATCGTGCGAGGCGTGAGCGGCCGAAGACCTCGTGAGTTCTGGGCCGTCTTGCTGTCGAGCTTCGCCGGGCTCGTTTTCCTCGTCACGGTTCCGGCGTCGGTGTCCCTGCGTGGTCCGCTGACGGTGACGCTGGACGTTCCAACGACGGGAGCGCGCACGGGGTCTTTGTCGGTGAAGCTCACGCGCGCCGATCGCGGAACGCCCGTGAGCAGCGGCACTGTTCGGGTGTTCTGGGAGACCGGGCGTCGTTATTTTCTCGCCGGCGCGGCGAGCACCGACGCGAAGGGGGAGGCAAATATCCCCGACTTGCCCCTCGGCGCGGCGTGGGTCCTCGCCGAAGCACCCGGGCTCGCGCGCGCGTCGACGGCGCTGGTGCTCGGCTCGACGCGACGCGAGCTCGCGCTGCGGCTCGGCGCCGCCACCGAAGTGCACGTGCGCGTCGAGACGGACGGCGGCGCGCCGGTCCGCGACGCGACGGTGCTCGTCGACGCGGCGGACGCGTTGCCGTTCGGTGCTCTGACCGACACGAATGGGCACGCGACGTTGTCGCACCTGACGAGCGGCGCGTTTCGACTCCGCGTGTACGCGCGCGGCTTCGATCCGGCGACGCGAGCGAGCGTCACCGGCGACCAGAACGTCGTGCTCCACGCAGCGTCGGGGCTCGACGTCGCCGTCACGGACGCGAGCGGGCACGCGGCGCCGAGCGCGACCGTACTCATCGCGGGGTCGAGCCTGTGGCCCGCACGCAGCGCCGCGACCGATGCCACGGGTCACGCGAAGATCACCGGGCTTGCCGCGGGCGTGTACGATCTGAAAGCCGAACGAGGCTCCCTCGTCTCGAAGACGGAAGTCGGTTTTCGGTTCGAGCACGGCGAGGCGCATCCGCTGACGCTCGTGCTCGCCCCCGGACGCATGATCCCGATCATCGCGACCGACGGCGAAGGCGACCATCCCCTGGTCGTGCCCGACGCGGACGTCGTGGTGGTCGAGGGCGGAGTCGGCTCGTTTCCCGTCGAGGGTCGAACGAACCGCTTCGGCAAGGTCACCTTGGGTCCCTTCGCGCCCGGCGCATTGGTTGCAGCCGCGCGCGCCGATGGCTTCGTCGAGCGCAGCGCGATCGCCGTTCCGGAACCGGTGACCGACGACGTGCGCATCGCGCTCTATCGAGGAGCGACCCTCGCCGGCGTCGTCACCGACGGAGACGGACGTCCCGTCGACGGCGCGTCGGTCGAAATCGTCGGCACCGACCTCGATGGAATGCCGATCGCCGAAACGCCGGAGGACGTCGAGTTTCGGCGCGCGCACTTCGACGCAGCGCTCGGCGCGCCTTCCGCGCTCGCGCCCGGCGGCGAGCTCGGCGTCACCGAAGGTCCGATCCCCCCCATTCCACAAGGCGCGCTCGATCCGAACCTCGCGATGAGCCGCGTGATGCTCGCGCCCGACGCGCCGGCTCCGTGGGTCACCAACACCGACGGCTCCTTTCGCGCGACGCCGATCCCGCCGGGACGCGTGCGCGCTCTCATCCGGCATCCGTCGTACGTCGAGGCTCTGAGCGACGCGGTGACGCTCGCGACGGGCGGACAAGCGACGATCAAGATCGTGCTTCACGAAGGCGGCGCCCTCGAGGGCACCGTCGTGGACGACGCGGGATTGCCGGTTTCCGGCGCCGGCCTCGAGGTCGCCGCGGTTTTCGGAAGCTTGGTGCGGAGCACCGTCGCCGCGTCGGACGGCACTTTCGCGCTCGCGACCTTGCCTCGGGACGTGCTCATTTCCGTCGCGCGGCCCGAGGATTTGTCGAAGCCCATCGTTCGGCGCCGGATCACGGTTCCCGAAGGGAGCCGGAGCGAAATCGAGCTGGTGCTCCCCGCGCCGCGCGGCGAGCTCGAGCTCACGGTGTCGGATGCGTCGGGACAGCCGGTGAAGATGGCGCAAGTGACTGCGCTGTCGCTCGATCCCGACCAGCTCTTGCGCACGACGGCGTTCACCGGCGACGACGGTCGCGCCGTCATCCGCGACGCGGTGGGGTTGCCGCTTCGCGTGCTCGTCGAGGCGCCCGCGTTCGCCGAGTGGACGCAAGAACTCGAGCACGCGCCGGAGAAATTGTCGGTCGATCTGTCGAGCGGCGTGAGCATCGAAGGCCGCGTCACTGCCGTGCGCGGACGGCGCGACGTCGACGGCGCGACGGTCGAGCTCTTCGCCGACGGGCATCGGCGGGTCGCGCTCACCGACGCGAACGGCGAGTATCGGTTCTCGGATCTGACGCCGGGTAAGATCCATCTGACGGTCACGCATCCGGAGTTCGCCACCGCCGAACTGGACGTCGAGGTGACGGCGACCGGTCGCGTCGATCGGCCGTTCGACGTGGATCCGATCGATCTCGCCGAACCCGGCTCCATCGACGGGCACGTCGTCGACAAGAGCGGAGAGCCGGTGTCGGGCGCCCGCGTCGGCGTCGGCGCGGTGAATGCCTACCTACCCGTCGGTGCGCCGCCGGACGGCACGGCCACGACGCAAGGAGACGGCGCATTCCATCTGTCGCGTGTGCGCCCGGGAACGTTCACCGTCGAGGCGTACGCCGCCAACGTCGGTCGGGGACGCACGACTCACGTCGTGGTCGAATCGGACCAACCCACCCAAGGGGTGGTCATTCGCCTGTCGCAAAGCGACGAGAGCGAGCCGACCACGACGGGCGGCGTCGCCGTGAGCCTCGGCGAGTCGGGCGGCGCGGTCGTCATTCAGGAAGTCGCGCCGGGCAGCGAGGCCGAGCACGCGGGCTTGGTCGCGGGCGACGTCGTCGATTCGGTCGATCGCGCCCCGCCAAGGTCGCTCGCCGACGCGCGCGAACGGCTTTCCGGCCCAGCCGGCTCGGACGTGGTGGTCGGCGTAGTGCGGAGCGGCGCGCACCTTTCGCTTCGCGTGGCGCGCGAGCGCGTCCGTCGATGAAACGACGGCGTGAACGGGGTCAGGGGCTTGGCAGCGTCGCGGAAGAGCGGCAAGGTTTCCCGCTGCCCGCACCGTCGCGTGAATCCTCTCGAGCTTCGCCCCGGAACGACGTCGTGAATCGTTTCGGTATTTCCTTCTGTGCGGCGGCCGCGGCCCTCGCGCTTCTCGCCGCTTGCCCGGACGCGCGCGCCAATCCGTTCGGCTATCACGAACACGACGGGTTCTATCTGCGGCTCTCGGCCGGGCTCGGTACGCTGCACGTCGCGCGTTCCACCGATCAGGCGAGCGTCACCGACGGCATCGCCTTCACCGGGAGCTCGTCGACGGTCGGCGGCGCGTCCATTTTCACGGAGCTATCGGTCGGGGGAACGCCGTTCAAGCACATCGTCATCGCCGGTACGCTTCTCGGCGACAATTTGCCGGCCGCGGAGGTCGAGGTCGCGAGCGGATCGCGGTTCGACCTCGGGAGCGCGCTCACCTTCGCGATGCTGGCGCCGACCGTCGACGTCTTTCCGAACACCAGCGGCGGCTTTCACGCGGGCGGCGGCGTGGGCTGGGCCATCGCGACGGCGAGCATCAGCGATCCGATCTTCGACACCATCGGCGGCGGCGGTCTCGGCGCGACGTTACACGTCGGCTACGACTTCTGGGTCGGCGACGATTGGTCGTTCGGCGCGATGGCCCGCGGCGTCGTGGCGCGCATCCAGGGTGAGCAACAGTCGACCGCAGGAACGACGGGCCACGAGCACGACACCGTCACGACGCTGAGCATCGCGCTGTCGTTTCTCTATCACTGAGGGCGCTACGGGTATCGAGCGCACGCCGTCTCCGCGACGGCAGCGCCCGCATCGCGTGCCCCCAACCTAACGGACGTATTCACTTTGGAGCAGCTTCGCGATGGTCTGAAGCTGCATGTTGCTGGTGCCTTCGTAGATCTTTCCGATCTTCGCGTCGCGGTAGAACTTCTCGACGGGGAACTCCTTCGTGAACCCGACGCCGCCGAGGAACTCGACGCAGAGCGACGCGGCGCGCTCGGCCACTTCGGACGAGAACAATTTCGCCATGGCGGCTTGCTTGATGAACGGCTGACCCGCGTCCTTGAGGCGCGCGGCGTTGTAGACCATGAGGCGCGCGGCTTCGATTTCCGTCGCGACCCTCGCGTACTGGAACTGGAGCCCCTGGAATTCGCCGATCTTTTTGCCGAATTGCTCGCGCTCGTGCAGGTATTTCATGGCGTATTTGAAAGCGCCCTCGGCGAGCCCCACCATCTGCGCGCCGATGCCGATGCGGCCTTCGTTCAACGTCTCGATCGCGATCTTGTAACCTTTGCCGACCTCGCCGAGCACGTTCTGCGCGGGCACTTCGGCGTCCTCGAGGATCAGCTCGGTGGTGCTCGACGCGCGAATGCCGAGCTTGTCCTCTTTCTTGCCGACGGAAAATCCGGGGAAGCCGCGCTCCACGAGGAACGCCGTGATGCCTTTGTACCCGAGCGACGGATCGACCGTCGCGAGCACGATGAACAAGTTCGCTTCGGCGCCGTTCGTGATCCAGAGCTTCTGCCCACGAAGGAGATATTTGTCGCCGCGCTTTTCGGCGCGCGTTTTGAGTGCGAAGGCGTCCGAGCCGCTCGACGCCTCGGAGAGGGCGTAGCTGCCGACCCACTCCGAGCACATCTTCGGCATGTATCGCTTCTTCTGTTCGTCGTTGCCCCAGCGCAAAATGGCGTTGTTCACCAGGGTGTTCTGAACGTCGACGAGAACGCCGACGCTCGGATCGGTCTCGGCCACGGCCTCCACGGCGAGCACGGCGTTGAAGAACGAGCTGCCGGCGCCGCCGAGCTCGACCGGAACTTCGATGCCCATGATGCCGAGGTCGAAGAGCCCTTTCACGATGGAAGCGTCCATCTTGCCCGCTTCATCCATCTTCGAGACGAGTGGCGCGACCTTCTCGTGCGCAAAGTCGAGCACCGCCTCGCGGAACATGCGCTCTTCGTCGGACAGCAGGGTCAGGGGCTGGCTCATGGGGATCCTCGTTCGATGCGTCGCGAAGACGCGGGCGGGGGCGCGCTCAGGGCGGCGCGCCGGTCTACCTCGCGGCTTAGACGCGGCGGCCTGCCGGAGCAATCGGGCTTCGCGTTCGGCCGTGCGCGCCCTTTTCGGTCCGCTGACCGAAACACGACGAACATTAGAGGTAGAATGCGCGGCATCCATGCCCGGCAACAGTTTTGGTCAGGCCTTCCGCATCACCACGGCGGGTGAGTCGCACGGGCCCGGAAATGTCGTGATCATCGACGGTTGCCCGCCGGGAATTCCGCTCACCGTCGAAGACCTGCGGGTCGATCTCGCGCGGCGACGGCCGGGGCAGAGCCGCATCGTCACCCAGCGCGACGAGGCCGATGAACCGGAAATCCTCGCCGGTGTCTTCGAGGGTCGGACCACGGGGACGAGCATCGCGATCCTCGTCCGAAACGGCGATCAGAAGAGCAAAGACTACGACGACATCAAGAACAAGTACCGGCCCGGGCACGCCGACTACACATACGACGCGAAGTACGGCCGGCGCGATTACCGCGGTGGCGGGCGCTCGAGCGCCCGCGAAACGACGGTGCGCGTCGCGGCCGGCGTGGTCGCGAAGCGCATCATCGCCGACGCGTTCGGCGGTAGGGTCGTGGGCTACGTGAAGCAGGTCGGCGACATCGTCGCGACGATCGACGACCCCGCATCGGTCACGCTCGAGGCCGTGGAACGACTGCCCGACGGCGAGCCGAACATCGTGCGCTGCCCGGATCCGGTGCGCGCGGCGGAAATGGTCGAGCTCATCGAGCGGATGCGAAAAGCGCAGGACTCCATCGGCGGCATCGCCGAGATCGTCGCGACCGGCATTCCCCCCGGGCTCGGCGAACCGGTGTTCGACAAGCTGAAGGCCGACATCGGAAAAGCGCTGTTCAGCTTGCCGGCCGTGCTCGGCGTCGAGTACGGCGCGGGCTTCGGCGTCGCGCGGCTTCGAGGCAGCGAGAACAACGACGTGTTCGTCGCGACGTCGAGCGGCGGCGCGTCCCACGCGACGGGCACCGTGGGGACGCCGACCAATCGCCACGGCGGAATGCTCGGCGGGATTTCGAGCGGCATGCCGATCGTCGTGCGCGCCGCGGTCAAACCAACGAGCAGCTTGCCGCTCGAGCAACCGACGGTCACGACGGCACTCGAGCCGACGACGATCCGCACCAAAGGCCGGCACGACCCCTGTCTCTTGCCCCGATTCGTGCCTATGGCCGAGGCCATGGTGGCGATCGTGCTCGCCGACCATTACCTGCGTCATCGCGGTCAGACGATGACCGACGGTTGATCGCGATCGAGTGGCCGATTCGGCGCAGCTGATTTAGGTTCGGCTCCATGTCGCGAACGTCGCTCGATTCCCGGTCGCTGCTCCTCGCCGTCAGCACGGGGCTGGCTCTCGCCGCAGCCGGTTGCGACAGGAAGGCGAGCGACGGAGCCGCACCGGCGCCCAGCGTCACGGGGACGGACACGGCGGCTCAGGGCGCGAAGGCTTGCTGCAAAGGATTGAACTCGTGCAAGGGCACGGGCGGCTGCGCCGTTCCCGGAAAACACGAATGCGCCGGACAGAACGCCTGCAAAGCCCAAGGCGGCTGCAACATGCACTGCCCGAAGTAGACCACGACGCGCCCGGCGAAGAGCGCGTCGTCTCGATCGGGCTCAGCGATCGCGCTTGGAGTTTTCGGCCGGCAAGGGCGGCGGATTCGTCGCGGTCGGCAGCGGCGGCGGCGTGCTCTGGCGCGGCAGCGGGGGCGGCACGCTGCGGCGACCGCGGTTGTTGGCTCCCGGAAAGGGCGTCGGGCGGCGCGATTGAACCCCGGCGTCGCGGCGACGGCGCTCCTCGAAGAGCACGATCTTGATGAGCCCCGAGACGTCCGCCTCGCGGATGATCGGGTCGTGCGTATCGACGCTCGGGTCGAGGAGCTCGATGAGCGACAGCATCGCCGTACGGAGCAAGGTGTCGTTCGGAAACGACTCGCGAATGCACACTTCGCGCTCGTCATCGTCGTTCAATGCCCAGAGCTCGGCGTACATGCTCTCGATGGAGAGCAGCACCGGCGTGGAGAGCTCCGAGTTACCCGGCGGCAAGCGATCGATCACCCGCATGCGCTCGATCACGCGGCGGCGCACGTCGTCTTCGTCGACGACGGCCGCGGTCTCGCCCTCGGGGATCGGCACGGCGCCGGAGTTTTCTTCGACTTCGGGCTCGACGCTGGCGTCCGTGACGCCTTCGCCGCGGAGCGAGACCACGGACGGCGGCATGTCCGGAACCGACGGCGGCGGCGGCGCCTCGACGTAACCCGCCGGAATCGCGACGCCACGCACGATGACGCGATCCCAAACCTGATCGAGTGGAAGGTGCGACACCAGGGTCGACAGCGGGACGACGTTGAGGAACCGCTCCTCGGTGAGCGGCGCGCCGGCCCGGGCGATCTCGAGGGCGTGTTTCACGATCTGACGCAGGTTATCGACGGGGAGCGCCGCGGCCATTTCTTCGAACGTGACGCCATCGGCGACCTCGCGAAGAGACAGGATCCCTTCGGAAAGCGCGCAGTCGACGATGAACGAGAGCCGCGTCGCGGCGCGCGCGTGCCGCGCGGGCTCGTCGGAGCGATTCACGGCGTAGAACGAGCTGTCGACGACGAAGCTCCACAGCTTTCGCGCGTCGAGGTGTCGGACGCGTTCGTCGGGCGGGTAGAGCGACACGAGCTCGGTCGGCGTCGTGGTCTCCTCGGCGAGCGCGATCTCCAAGTCCTCGGTCGCGCTGCGGAGCGACTTCTTCAGGGCGATCTTCTCGTGGGTGCCCGTCGACTTGACGAGCAGTCGAACACGAAGGTCGTCTGCCTTCGCGAGCGACTCGATGATCGCCGCGGGCGGGAAGTCGCGAAGGAA
>DATBBD010000011.1:0-2538 GCA_036271175.1 Polyangiaceae bacterium
AGATCGTATTCGCGAACTTCACCTGCTCTCCGGTGAGGTTCCCGCCCTTGTTGTCGCCGAGCAGCTTCGCCAAGATGAGCGAGCTGTTCAGCGGCGTCCGGAGCTCGTGCGACATGTTCGCGAGGAACTCCGACTTGTAGCGATTGGTCTTGCCCAGCTCGTCGGCCTTGTCCTCGAGATCGCTCTGCGCGCGCTCCAGGGCATCGCGTTGATTCACGAGGTTCGCGTTCGTCGTTTCGAGCTCTTCCTTGCGCTCCTCGAGCTGGGCGTGCGCGGCGAGCAGCGCGTCGCTCTGATGCTGGAGCTCTTCATTGGCGACCCGGAGCTCTTCTTGTTGAGCCTGCAGCTCTTCGCCCTGACGTTGCGACTCTTCGAGCAGGTCGCGGAGACGGCTCTTTTGCAGCACGGAACGGAGCGACATCGCGATCATCTCGCCGACGCGGTCGAGCAGTTCGACCGCGCGCGGTTCGGCCTCGCCGAAAAATCCGAATTCGAGCACCGCGAGCGGTATTCCGTCGAGACAGGCGGGCACGAGCGCGAGTTCCGTCGAAGCGTGAGCTCCGGTCCCCGAGCTCACCGTGAGGAAGCCGTCCGGAACGTCTTTCACACGGACGAGGCGCGTCGCGATGGCGGCTTGTCCGACCAGGCCTTCCCCGTCGACGATCCACTCCGTCGCGCTGTTCTCGAGCGCGTAGCCGGCGCGGAGCCGATAGCCGCCGGGTTCCCCGACGTAAAATGCGCCGACCACCGCGCCCGCGCTACGAGTCAGCGCGTCGAGAGCGCGCCGGCCGAGCTCTTCGACCGCGGGCTCGCCCTGGATCGCTTGCGCCAAGAGTACGAGCTGTTGGCGGATCCAGTTCTGATCTTCGACGACGCGCCGCGTTTCGCGTTCGCCGGCGAGCGCGTCGGAGTACGTCTTCGCGAGCTCCGACATCTGCCGGCGCGAGAAGAATGCGAGCGCGACGCCCAGGCCGATGAAGAGCGGAATGCTCACCATTCCGGTCGTGCGCTTTGCCTCCTCGGAGTTCCCGGCGCGGGTCGCCTTCAAGGCTTGCTCGGTCGCGAGGAGGTCTGCGAGGGCCTCGCGGACCGAATCCATCCGATTCTTCCGCTCGAGCATGGTGCTCACGGTGCGGTAGGAATCGAGTGAAGCGCCGTGCTCCAAGGCACCGCTCGACAGATGCAACCAATCCTCGTACCGCGTGCGAGCGTCGTCGAGGGCGACTTGCTGAGCGGGATTGTCCGTCAGGAGAACTCGCAACGCGGCGAACCGCGCGAGGGGATGCGCCTTCGCGTAGGGCTCGAGGAACGATCGATCGTTGGTCACCAGGTAGCCGCGCAATCCGGTTTCCTGATCGATGATTTCCTTCTGGACGTCGTACAGCTTCCCGATCACCGCGTCGGAATGATCGAGAAGGTGCGCCGTGCTCGACAGCTGCTGGACCTGATAGGCGAGGACCGCACCCACGCCCACGAGAAGGACGAGCGGCGTCAAGATCATCGCGAACAGCCGTCGCGAAAGGGAAACGTCGATTCGATCGTGAGCCACTTTCGGACCTCTTTGCGCGCCCGAGAAGTCTCGCACGAAACGACGAACCGAGAACGACGAACCCCCTTAAAAGCCGCTGGGGCAACATGTCACGATACCGAATAGCGGCGCGATCTACGCTCCGTCTTGGACCGTGTCAGATCGGCGCGCGGCGTCGCGGGCGCGCCGGATCGAAAACGGACGGCCTTGCGCCGTGCGGGGAAGATGCTCTGATCGCCGCCGGTGACGACCGCCGACACGCATCGTACGATCCACACCGTCTTTCGGATCGAATCGCCGAAAATCATCGCACGCGTCGCGCGCATGGTGGGCGACGTCGGTCTCGCCGAAGAGCTCGCCCAGGACGCGTTGGTCGCCGCGCTCGAGCACTGGCCGGAGTCGGGCGTTCCGGAAAACCCCGGAGCGTGGCTGACTGCCACGGCGAAGCGGCGCGCGCTCGACGAGCTCCGTCGAAGAAAGTTGCTCGACAGAAAACATGTCGAGCTCGGGCACGCGATCGAAACGGACGCGTCGGTGCCCGACGTCGAGGCCGCGCTCGACGACGACATCGGCGACGATCTCCTTCGGCTCGTGTTCGTGTCGTGTCATCCCGTCCTGTCGACGGAAGCGCGCGTCGCGCTCACGTTGCGCTTGCTCGGCGGGCTCACCACGGACGAAATCGCGCGCGCGTTCCTGGTCCCCGAACCGACGATCGCGCAGCGCATCGTGCGCGCCAAGCGCACGCTCACCGACAAGCAGGTCCCCTTCGAGGTGCCGCGCGCGTCGGAGCTCGCCGAGCGCTTGGCGTCGGTGCTCGAGGTCGTCTATCTCGTCTTCAACGAGGGCTACTCGGCGACCAGCGGCGACGACTGGATGCGTCCAGAGCTCTGCCAGGACGCGCTCCGCCTCGGTCGCATCCTCGCCGCACTCGTTCCAGCGGAGCCGGAAGTGCACGGGCTCGTCGCGCTCCTCGAGATCCAGGCGTCGCGAGCGGCGGCGCGCATCGGACC
>DATBBD010000012.1:0-4078 GCA_036271175.1 Polyangiaceae bacterium
CATGTCGAGGAGTCGGTCGGCGTTGTTGCGCAGCGCGCCCAAGGTCGGGTTGAGCTGCAAGAGGGCGACTTTCATGCGGTGCGCTCGCGGAGTTTGAGGTAGAAAGACGCTTGCCCGGAGCGGACACGAGAGCTGCCCGCACTCAGCATGACCGCGCTCGACCAACGCCGATTCTTGTTCGTCACGGGTAAAGGCGGAACCGGCAAAACCACGATGACCGCCGCGCTCGCGGTCGCGCTCGCCGAACGCGGGCGGCGCGTGCTCATCGCGGCGAGTGAACCGAAAGAGCGCATCTCGGAGCTGTTCGGCGTGGCGCCGATCGGCGGGGACATCTCGTCGGTGGCGACGAACATCTTCGCGGTGAAGATTAGCCCGGAAGCGGCGCTCCGCGAGTACGGCGAGATGATTCTCCGGAGCAAAACCGTCTACAACGCGGTTTTCGGCAACAAGTACGTCAAAGGTTTCTTCGCCGCCGTCCCGGGTCTCCACCAGTGGGCGATCCTCGGCAAGGCGTGGTTTCACTCGACCGAAACCGACGCGAGCGGCCGACCGCGCTTCGACGTCGTGTTGTTCGACGCGCCGGCGACAGGCCACGGTCTCGACATGCTCCGGGTGCCCAAGGTGATCGTCGACGTCGTACCCCCCGGCATTCTTCGCCGCGACGCCGAGCGCGCGTGGACGATGTTTCAGAACCCCGCCGAGAGCGGCGTCGTCATCGTCGCCTTGCCGGAAGAAATGCCGGCGAGCGAGTCGATCGAGCTCAGCGAGGCGATCACGACGGAGCTTCGGCTGCCGATCGCGACGGTGATCGTGAACCAGGTCATCGACGCCCTGTTCGACGCTCGGGAACGCGCCGAGCTCGCTAAACCCCAACACCTCGCCGCGGGCGATCCCGCCGACGACGCCATCGCCGGCGCGCGGCGGCGCGCGGCGACCGAGACGGTGCAAGCCGACGCGCTCGAACGCATCGGCAAAGGCATCGCGGCGAACCTCGTGCGCATTCCGAGACAGCTCGAGTACCCGAGTAACCCGGCGTCGATCCGAAACCTGGCGAGGATCCTCGGCGCGGCGCTCTTCGGCGCGCGCGCCTGAGTCTCACGAACGCCGCGAGGACGGCGGAAGGCTCGGCAGCGCCAGAAAAGCGGTCACTTCGAGCAATGTGGCTTCGGCATCGCCGTCGAACGTGATGCCGATGAGCGAAACCGCGAGGCCGCTCGGCAGGAACGCCTTCGGTCGCACCCACGAGACGACGCCGGTCGCTTCCAGACTTTCACCGCTCCGGCGAAAGCGCGCGCACACCGTGTCCGAACGTCGGAGCGGCGGCATGCGCGCTGCGTCGAGCGGCGGCCGCACCGCGACGATCGTGCCGTTGGCGCGCAAATGCTGTGTGCTCGTGCGCCCCTGAACCACCGCGCGCGCTTCGCCGCTCGACGAGGACAACGTGATCAACACCTCGATCGGACCGTGCTGAACGAGTCGTGCCGGCTCCTCCGGCATGCGGATTTCTTCCCGCTCCGCCATGGCGATGCCCAAAGACGCTCCCTTCGCCCGCGCATCATGACAAATCTCGGGCGGCGGGGCTTGCGCGCGGGACAGGGAGCGGGAAAGATCGGACGATGGTCGACTTCGGCCGGGGCGGGAGGCGGGCGTGTCGCGGCTGGCTGGTCGCCGCGTTGTCCTGGCTCGCGGCGTCCTGTAGCTCCGGAGTGGACGGCTACCGATTCGAGTCGCGGGACGCCAGCATCACCGCGGCCGGTGGGACGACGCCCGGCGGCACGGGCGGGACCGGCGGCGGTGCTTCGACGAATGTCACCTCGGGCGGTTCGGGATTGGGTTCTGGCGGCGTTGAATCCGCGGGTTCGGGCGGCGTCGGCGGCACGAGCCTTCTCGGCGGTGCCGGGGGTGCGGGAGCAGTG
Organism: Polyangiaceae bacterium; assembly: GCA_036271175.1. Taxonomy (GTDB): domain Bacteria; phylum Myxococcota_A; class Polyangia; order Polyangiales; family Polyangiaceae; genus DASZVB01. Next base: position 1,917 of record DATBBD010000012.1, read on the forward strand.
TCCGGCGCGGGCGGCACGGGAACCGTCGTGACCGGCGGCGCGACGGGATCCGGAGGTGCCGCGAGCGGCGGCGCGACCGCGAGCGGCGGCGCGACGGGTTCGGGAGGTACGGCGTCTGGCGGTACGACGGCGAGCGGCGGCACGTCGGCGTCAGGCGGCGCGAACGCAACCGGTGGGACGACGGCATCCGGTGGGACGACGGCGAGCGGCGGCACGACGAGTACCGGTGGCACGACGGCGAGCGGCGGCACGTCGGCATCGGGCGGAACGACGGGTACCGGCGGCACCACGAGCGGTCCGCCCACGCCGCTTTTGCAGCAGCTCTCCACGCAGGTCGACAACGTGACCGCGGCGGCCTGGAACGGAACGTCGTTTTTCCTTCTCGATGCGACGGATCAGAAGTTTTACGCTTTGAATCCGACCACTGGAGTGGTCGATGCCGGGCTTCCGTTGCCGCCGGGAACGGTAGAGCCCAGCTGCTTCGGCGCCACGGCAAGCTCGGTGTTCGTGGTGGTGAACGGCGCCGTGTACGAACTGCCGGCGTCGAGCGGATTCGTCAGCCAGTCGCCTGCGAGTCCAGTGATCAGCCACCCGACGGGCGCGCTCACCGGAGCTTACGGCGCGGGGTTTTTGATCGGCAATGACACGTCGGGGGCGTCGGCGAGTGCGCTGTTCGCCGGGCAAAGCACCGTCCAAACCGAGTCGACCTTGAAGGCGATCTACGCGGTCTCGTCGGATGGAAGCAGCTTCGTGTTCCGCACGGCGACCGGCACGGGCATCAGCGCCGTCTCCGTCCATCGAGCGATCCTCCCAACGCCCACGATCGGCACGGGCTGCCTGGTGGGCGCCGCCGCTGCCGAGGACGGCAAGCCGACCGCGGTGTTCGGGAGCAACGTCGCTTGGGTGTCCTCGCCTAATACGACGAATTTTCTCTATTTCGCCACCATCGATGCAACCGACACTTGCTCGACACCGACATTCGCAACGACTCTCGGTGCGACGACGACGGGAAGCAAAGCCATCGGCCTCATCGACGGGGCAACGGCGCTCGTCGTAACGAGCTCGGCGCCCGGGCAGGTGACACTCGAGAGCGTGTCGAAGACCGGAGGCGTCACGAGCCCTACCCTGACCGTGAATAGTATTCGCAACGGCGTCGCCAAGTCGTTCGTGATGGCCTATGCGGATGGCCCGGCTCACCGCGCGGTGCTCGTCACCGGCGACATCCCCGCGTTGCTCTCGTTTTGAAGTGGGAACCGCTATAAGGGCGAGCCATGAACGCTCCGTCGCCGGCGCAGTTGGTCGAGGTGGCTCGCGAGGTCGGCGCTGAGGCGGCGAAGGTGCTTCTCGAGGGTTACCGGAGTCGCCCGCACGCGAACGAAAAAGCCGCCAAAGATCTGGTCACCGAATTCGACTTGAAGAGCGAGGCGTTGATCCGTGAGCTCTTGTCGCAAAAAACGCCGGGTATTCCGGTGGTCGGCGAAGAGCGCGGGGGCACACCGAGCGGCCTCACGTGGTTCTGCGATCCGCTCGATGGGACGATGAATTACGTGCATGGTCACCCCATCTTTTGCGTCAGCATCGGCGCGATCGACGAGCACGGTCCGGTCGCGGGAGCGGTGATCGCGCCGGTCATCGGGATCGACTGGTGGGGCGGGCGAGGGCTCGGCGCGTTTCGAAACGGCGTTCCGTGCACGGTGAGCTCGACCGCGGCGCTCCGGAGCTCCCTCCTCGGCACCGGGTTTCCACTCGACCGGTCGAAGGCTCCGGAGAACAACCTGGTCGCATTCGCGACGGTCATTCAAGAGGTGCAAGGCATCCGGCGCTGCGGCTCGGCTGCCATCGACTGTTGCCTCGTCGCCGACGGCACGTACGACGCGTACTGGGAGCGCGAGCTCCACGTCTGGGACGTCGCCGGCGGCGCGGCGATCGCGCTCGCGGCAGGCGCGACGCTGACGTCGCTCTCCGGCGGCGCGCCCGATCTCAGCCGGGGTCACATCGTCCTGTCGAACGGCAAGATCCACGATGACCTGGTGCGCGTCCTCGACGAACGCGCGCAGGCCACGTGACGTACGTCGTGGCGTGTTGACCGCCACGCGGACGGCGCGCCGCACCTGGTCGTCAGCCGCCGCGGCGAGGACGGCCGACGCCGCGATAGATGAGCC
>DATBBD010000013.1:0-20389 GCA_036271175.1 Polyangiaceae bacterium
GTCGTCATCGCGTCGAAGAGCGTCGGCGCGTCGGGAACGCCGTCGAGGGTGTTCTTCACCGTGCCCGACGTGCCCGCGTACAAATAGTCGCGATTCGGCCAGGTTCCCGAGAGCACCGACGGGAAGTGGTTGTCCGCGAGCGCGTACGTCTTCGCGAGGAAATAATAAAACGGTAGATCCGTCTCGTCGTAGTAGCCGAGCACGAAGTGCCCGTCGCCACCGCTCGGGCTGTTCGCCGCGCTGGTGACGAAGCCGTCCATTTTTCCGCCGTTCGATTGCGCGTGCATCGCGTCCCACTGATGGTCGGGATCGGTGAGAAAGCACGTCGTGGTCTGGTGAAACGGCTTCACGACGGCGCCGCTCGGGTCGAGATTCGAAAACGAATCGGGGATGGGCGTATAGAGCGACGGATCGGAGTCCGACAGATGACCGAACAGGTGATCGTACCCGCGGTTCTCCTGCATCATGACGATGACGTTCTTGATCGGGAGGGCGGCCTTCACCGCGCTCGAGATGCCGAGCGTGTCGACCGCTTTCGCGCCCGCCTTGAACGTGCACGCGGCGCGCGCGTCGCGCTGCCCGTCTTCGACGACCAGAGACGGGCACACGCTGGAATCGGGCGGCCCGGAATCCACGAGCACCTCGATGGGGACCGAACCGGCACCCGAAGTCGTAGAACATCCTGTCGTCCCAAGAACGAACGTAAGCCCGCCGAGCGCGACGGTCCCGGCCGTCCGCGCCTTCGATTTCCCGATCATCCCGTCATTCTACACGAGAGTCGGGCCCGCGCGATCGCCGAGCGTCTTTCCGCGTTTGCGCGCGTTTGCACGCGTTGGCGCTCGCGATTCAAGGAGTGGCGGGGCGAACCTTCACGACGCCATCGTGGTCGGCATCGACATAGACGAGACCGGTGAAGCCGACGGAAAGCGCGTGCGCGTAGGGCACGACGTCGGGCAGCGGCGCGTTGGCGTCCGCCCAGGCGAGCACGACCGCGTCGGATGAACCGACCGAGATGGTGACGTCGCGCTCGAACCGCACCCCGTCTTTCGGGGCGTCCGTGACCTGGAAATGTGCGATCGGGACGTCGTCGCGCCACACTTCGACGCGTTCGACCGGCACCCACGCCGGCGCCGAGACACGGACCTTGACGTGGACGGTGCCGTCCGGCGACGGCGATACGACGCTCCCGATCCCCTTCCCTTGCACGGTCATCTCGACGAACGGCCCCGACGAGACCGTCGTGTCGCGGGCAAGAAGCGTCTTCCACGTCCGGTCGGTGCGCGTCGCTGCGGGCTCTGCGTCGGTGTGAACCCACGTGCGCGGATAGCCCGCTTCTTCGTAGAGCAGCTTGTGCGAATCGCTGTTGCCGGCGGCGGCGACTTGCTTCCCGCGTCGTGCGAGCGCGACGAGATCGAGCGCCCCTTGGCGGACCTTTTCGAGCGTCTCTATCCACATGCCGTTGTACGCTTCGAACACGTCGAAATCCGTCGAAAATGTCGGATCCGCGCGACCCGTCCGCGGGTCGAGGTGCACCAGGTCGAAGTAGCCGATCGCCGGGTCCATGCGCGCGTGATTCACTTCGAGGATCGTCGCGCCGAGACTCCGTGCCGAAGCGAAGAGATCGCGCGGGACGACTCCGTAATAAATCGGGACGTCTTCTTCCGGCGCGCCGTGCGGAATCGGCATCGGGTAGGCGTTGAAGTGTCCCCACTTCGGGCTCGCCGTCGTGATCTCGACGCCCGCGGCGGTCGCGACGCGCGCGCCTTGCCCGAGCCGCTCGACGCTGGGCCGAAAATCGGTGATGCGATTGTGGTCGGTCGCGACGGCGAGCTCGACGCCCTCGGTCGACAGGCTCGCGACGCGTTCGTCGAGGCTGACGTTGGAGTCCGGGCTCGGCGCCGAGTGGAGATGAAAATCGGCGGAGAGCCATCCCGTGGTGTCGACCACCTTGCGGAGCACGTCGACGATCGCGACGGTGGTGCCGGTCTCGACGGTGACGTCGCGCACCGACAGCGAGTACGCGAGCCCGTGCGACGCGGTGACGCGGTAATGTCCGGGTGAAACGGCGAGCGACGTCGTTCCGTCGAGCAAATAGAGCGAGCGACCCGCCGCGTACGTGCGTCCCGATGCGTTCGCGGGAAGCGGATCCGGCGTCGTGTCGAGTCCCTTGAAAAGCGCGTGCACCGGTAGCGGCGCTCCCGATTCATCGCGATACGATAGGGTGATCGTGCCGTGATTCGCGTCGCGCGCGACGAGGCTCGCCGACCCGCCGGGGAGCGGCAGCGCGACGTGCGCGTCGGTGACCACGCCGCGATCGTCGGTGAGCACGGCGTAGGTGCCGAAGTTCGGCGGCAAGCGGAGCTCCCGCTTTTCGCCGCGCGCGACCGTTCCCGTCGCGAGTTCGTGGTCCGCGTCGTCGCGGAGGGAAATCGAACCGCCGCGGCCCTGGCCGAACGTGACCTCGACGCGGCGCGACGACGCGGGCAAAAGCGAAATCGCGGTAAGCACGTCCCCGGCCACGACGGTGAGCGTGCGCGCGATTTTCGGCTCCGCGCCGTAGCGAACGAGGATCGGGGACGGAAACGTCTCCGCACCGAAATGCGAAAACGTGCGGCTCACGTGCATGCGGCGCGCCTCGAGGAGCATCGCGACGCCGCCATGGTCGAAAGCGACGAACGTCGTATCGTGCTCGGCTTCCCAGGTCGAACCGTCCTTGTCGACGACGACCGGAAGCGAACCGACGTTGATCTCGTCGACGAGCGACGACCCTTCGGCGAGCTCGGCGACCGACGTGTGGATGCCGAATCGCCCGCGCGGTTCCGCGCAAATCTGCGTCGTCACCGTTTGCCCGTACGCGCCGAGCTCGCGCACGCCGGGCGCGCCGCCGTCACAGCTGAACGGTTGCGGCGACCTTACCGGCAGGTCGCTCACTTCGTCCTTCGCCGTCGCGGTGACGGTCCGAAACCAGATGAGCGGATCCGAGTCGTCCGAGTCGTTCGGCAGCGCGTCGATGATCGCGCCGAGCAGGGGACGATGCCCGGCGAGGTTCGGCGCCGCGCCGATCGTCAAGGTCGCGCCTTCGGGTCCCTCGAGCAGCAGATCGCCGGCGCGGCCGTAAGCGTCCGGCGCGCGACGCGGAGCGCTCAGCATTACCACCCGACCTCGCTCGCCGCCCTCGCTCTTCCGGCGAGACGCGGCGTGATCGACGAGAAGAAACAGCGCGAGCAACGCGACCAGGGTCGGCCACGACAACCGCTTGGGCCGAAGGTCCTTGAGGGTCCGCATGGGAGGCGCAGAGCAGAGCGCCAGCCACGCCGGTAGTAAACCCTCTCGTCGACCTATCGCTAGTTTGGCGGCGGCGGGGTGGGCGTCCCGGGTGCCGCGGCGGGTCGATCGTTCCCCGGAGGCTCGGAATGGCTGCCGCGGAGCTCGTCGAGCACGTCTCGAAGCGGCCGCCATCCGTGCCGTTGCAGGTAACTCTTGTAACGTTCTTCCCGCGATGCCGCGTCCGCTCGTTCGTCGGCCGCGGGCGCATTCGGGTCGGGCACCGGCGAGGTCGCGGAGGCAGCAGGTAGGGGCACCATCGGCGGTTCGGGCGTCGGTGTGGGGACGGAATCGTCGGACGCCGCGACGGCAGGCGGCGGCGCGGGAACGGCGACGGGCGCCGGATGATCGACGACGCGCGGCGCCGCGTGGCGCTTCGGCGCGTGACGTTTGCGCGACGTCTCTCGGAGCGCTCGGACGCCGAGGGGTCCCGCGGCGGCGTCGTTCGACGCCGCGTCGGTGAACGACGTTTCCGACGCAATGACGCCGAGCGGCTCCACGACGACCGTGCGACGGCGCGCCGCCCGCGACGTCTCGGCAGTCGGCGCGAGCGCCTGCGACGTCGTGAGGCGTCGCGCGCCGCCCGCGACGGCGCTCAGTGCCTGCCCGAGCGTGGGCCGGAGCGCCGTGCCGGCGATGGCCGCGCTCATCGCGACCGCGGCCGTCGCCAAAAAGGATCGAACGCGGCGCCCGACGTGCGCCGAATCGACCGGGGCATCGACGGACGCGACGACCGGCGCGTCACTCGGATACCGCGTGGAGTGCAGGGTCGGCGTCAGCGACGGACTGGTTTGCGACAGCGCCGCGGCGCGATACGTCGACAACTCCTCGGCGAGCGCGGCGATCGAGGGATGGCGCGCCTCGGGCTTCTTTTCGAGACAGCGTTCGACGATCCGCTCGAGGTGCCGGTCCACTTCGGGTCGTAGCTCGGCGAGCCGCGGCACCGGCGCGTGCACGACGCGCGCGAAAATTTCCACGAGCGAGTCGCCGTCGAACGGCAATCCGCCGGAGAGCAGCCGATAGAGCACGACCCCGATGGACCACACGTCGGTGCGCGCATCGACGGCGCGCGGCGACGCCATTTGCTCGGGCGACATGTAGCAAGGCGAGCCCATGCTGTCGGTCGGCCCGGTGACGACCTTGGTCCGCGTCGTGTCGAGGCGCTTCGCGATTCCGAAATCGACGACCTTGACGATCGGTGCGGCGTCGCCGCCGCCTGCGAGGAACAGATTCTCCGGCTTGACGTCCCGGTGGACGATCCCCGCGGCGTGCGCTTCCGCGAGCGCCTCGCATGCCTGAAGGACGTAGTCCACGGCGCGCTCGACGGGCAGGGGGCCCTCCCTCATGAGCAACGTCTCGAGGTCCGTCCCTTCGAGATATTCCATCACCAGGTACGGCGTGCCGGTCGCGAGTTGACCGACGTCGATGATGCGCACGACATGGCGACTCCGGAGCGACGCGAGCGACCTCGCCTCGCCGAGAAATCGCTCGACGACGGCGTCGTTCCTGGCGAAACGGTGTCGCAAGAACTTGATCGCGACGGAGTGCTCGAGCTCGATGTGGTGCGCCAGGCAAACGATGCCCATGCCCCCGGTCGCCAGAACGCCGTCGACGACGTAGCGGTCGGCGATCTTCTCTCCGAGAGGAACGGGAAGGGCCTCACGCTCCGAGTCGGCGACCGGTTCGATCGCGGGCGACGCCTCCAATTCGCCGATCGGCGTGGTCTCTGCGGGCGCAACCGACATCGCGCGTCATGCGTAGCACGCGACGCCGGAACCGGGAAAACGACCGCCACATCCGAGGCGACCGGCGGACCGGTTCGGATCCGACGATCTGTCACACCATCAGCGAGTCGGCGCGCGGGGCCGCACTTAATGAATCATCACGGCGCAGACGCCGCCGATGCATTGGGCTTGCGAGCCCGGACAGCAGTCCGAGCTCGTCATGCAGCTCTCGTCGATTTGTGAGCACGAATCGGTGGGCGGCGGCACGCAGAGGCCGTCGCGGCAGAAACGATTGCAGCAATCGACGCCGGTCGTGCACGTCCCGCTGTCCGACACGCACGGTTTCAACGCGAAGAACGGACGCGAATTCGTGCCCTGAATTTCCTGGCCCGGAATGTAGAAGGCCGGGTGGCTCGGATCTTTGCCCGGCTTCGGGTTTAGATCGATCGCGGCCATCCAGAGCTTCTTCGTCGCGTAGCAGCCGTCCGGGTCGTCGGCGGGCGGAGGACACGCGACGTGGGTATCGTAGTCGCGGGGGTCGGTGTGCCACGGATCGCTCGTCGCCACGTTGCCGTAGAGGCGGCGACTCATGAAAACGAGCCAGGCGTAACCCCCCGACGCGACCGGGCTGATGCTCGGCTCGTAGTTCAGGTTCTGATCCTGGTCGTGCTCGTTCGGACCCGTGGGCAAGTACTGCGTCTTGCCGTCGACGCCGACGCCGTTGACCGCGTCGAGGCGCGTCGCGGTCTTCGTCGCGAGGTCGACCCACCAGAGCTCGGAATGAGCGCTGTGCCAGCTCGAGTAGTCGTTGTCGCCGTCCCAGCGTCGCTGAAAGATGACGCCGTCGCTCGCGGGCGTGAACGTCGTGAACGCGGCGCGCTCGTTGGACGCCATGCCCGCGCCTTGCCAGAGCAGCTGGGGGTTCGAGAACGTCTTCGTCGCGAGGTCGAAGTCCATGACGACCAGCTGCTTGTTCGGCGCTCCGATCGTCGTGTTGCTCGGGCCGTCGACGAGCCCGAACGCGGCGTGCTTGCCGTCCGGCGAAAACGCCGGCAGCGAAATGTGCGTCGCGAAATCGGAGAGGCCCGGTGACGGAATGACCGCGCCGGTGGCCATGTCGTAGAGCGCGGTATTGCCGGTGTTGGAGCTGCTCCCGGTCACGTTGATGGAGTTCGCGAGCCCGATCGTCCCGTCGGGGTAGAGACCGGCCCAACCCGCGGAACCATTTGGATACGGCGTGCTTTCGGTGTTGCCGTTCTTCAAGTCGTACGACGAAGTGCGCGTGTAGTCGTCGCCGTGTTGCACGACCATGCGATCACCGTACGCGGAAACCGAGTGGCACACCCGGCAGCCCGACTGATCGTCGGAGTTGGTTCCGGCGACGAGCGCCGGCGCGTCCGCGCCGACGTCGATGGAGAGCGTCGCACCGCCGAACTTGGTACCCCACTTCGTCTGGGTTCCGATGTTGTGGACGAACGCGGTGGCGTAGGCCTGGTAGTAGACGCGACCGCTGATCGGCGCGAGCGCGATGTTGTACGTCTGTTTCAGTGGACCGTACGCCTTGCCGCCCGCGGCGAGCACGATCTCGACGCTGAGGGTGGTTCCCGCTGAGCTGAGCGTCGCGGCGCGCCAGACGTCCGCGGGGATCGGATGACGCAGGAAGTTCGCGCCAGCGGCGAGGAGCGCCGGACGTCCGTACGTGCCCTGGTAGTCGAAGTAGGGCGGCGCCGAGAGGTGGATGTAGACCGCGTCGAAGTTCCCGTTGCTCCCTGCGCCCCATTGGAAAAGCGGCGGGGGGAGATCGAGCGGAAACACCGTTTGGTCGTACGGATAGAGCATCCGGAGCGACGCATCCGCGGTCGGCTTGCCCTGCAAGGTCGCGATGAGCCCGGTGTCGACTGGACCGCCGAAGCCCTCGCCACCTACGCCGCCGAGCCCACCCGCGCCGGCGTCGGTGGACGTCATCGTCGCGCCGTTGCCGTTCTGCTGATAAGCGATGTTGATCGTGACGGTCGCCGTCGGCTTCTGATTGCCGACGACCGCTTCGATGGTTTCCACCCCGCCCACCGTACCCGTAGGCGTGAACACGCCATTGGGGTCGATGTAGCCGAGCAACGGGTTCTCGACGCGCCACGACGGCGCCTCGCCCCCCGTGTTCCCGTGAAGGGTGAATGGCACGGTGGGGAGCGGTCCCGCTGCGGGATTCACGGTAATCGTCGTGGTCGCCGGAGTGACCGTCAGGGTGGTCGCACTGCCGCCGTCTAGATTGAAGACGAGCCCGCCGCCATTCCCGCCTCCATCGAGATTTGTACCGCTGCCGCCGGTGCCGCCACCGGGGGTAACCTTACCCCCCTTCGACTTCACGTCTCCCGTCGAAGACGAGCACGCCCCCGCTACGCCTCCTGCGACGAGGCTTGCGAGGAACAGAGTGCTGAAAAGGGTTCGCCGCATGGAACCCAATTTACCAGAGCGAGAATATTTCGCGACGTCGAAGCGTCGCGGAAAGCTAATCGCGGAGAGCCAATGTGAGTCGATGTCGTGCTCGTGCGATCATGCTGATCGCACACCGCCATCTCGGTTGGCGATCGCGCGCCCGTTGCGCCGCAATGATCGCTGACGATGAGCGGGTCTCCTCTCGGAGACGCGCTCGCCTCGCGTGCGAGTGATCCGGTCATCATCTGACCGATGTTGCGAAGGAATTTTCTGCGACGCTGAAGCTTCTTTCACATTCAGAATCGAGGGGCACAACGCCTCGACGAATCGACGCGTCCACCGGCGCTGCGAGCGTTTCTCACTGCCTTGCTTTTGCATCAACTGGTGACTGTGTCCGTCAGGGTGCTCGTTTCATCGGCTTCTCATCGGCATGAGTGTCGCATAGCAGCCCACATGGTCGCGGGTCGCTGGACCGATCCGCGCGTTCGCTCGCCGTCGCGCGCGAGCACTCGCTCAGTCTCTCACCCCGGACGGGTGTGAACATTGGAGGCGTTTCATGAATCAGCTTCGAACCTTGGCTTTGGCAATCTCGATGACGTCGATATCGACGCTCGTCTTCGTCGGCTGCGGCGGCTCGTCTACGACGACCGGCGGTAGCGGATCGAACACCGGAGGCAGCGGCCTCATCGATTCGGGGCCCCCTGTCGGTTCGGGCGGCGCGGGCGGCATCGTGTCCGTGGGTTCCGGCGGCGTCGTCGGTTCCGGCGGTGGTGTCGTGGTCGGCTCCGGCGGCGGAGTCACCGTCGGTTCCGGAGGCACCGTCACTGGCGGAGGCGGCACTGCTTCCGACGCGGGCCCCGGCGGAACGACCGGCGGCGCGACTGGCACCGGCGGAACGAAGGCGACCTCGTGCACGGGCTCCGGCGATTGCGCGGCGCCGACGCGCTACTGCGACACGACGACGAACAGCTGCGTCGCGTGCTTGGGCAACGCGAACTGCGCGAACACCAATCGACCCATCTGCGACATGACGACGCACGCCTGCGTGCGCTGTACCGCCGACACCGATTGCGCCATGGATCGGAACACGCCGTTCTGCGACACGACGACCAACACCTGCGTCGCGTGCGTGACCGACGCGAACTGCACGACGATGGGCGACGTCTGCAATCCGACGTTGCACACCTGTCAGGCGAAGTGCACGGCCACCACCGGCTGTCGTGCCCCGCTCGGCGTCTGCGACACCAGCAGCGGCGTTTGCGAGGAGTGCGCGACGAATATGGATTGCGCAAACGTCCCGAATCGCAATACGTGCACCGCGGGTGCCTGCTCCTGCAGCACCGGTCTCAGCGATTGCAACGGCGCCTGCGCCGACACCAAGACGGACCTGCGCAACTGCGGTGCGTGCGGGACCGCCTGCGGTGTCGGACAGACCTGCACCGACGGCGCCTGCGCGTGCCCGACCGGCGCGACTGCGTGCACCGGCGCGTGCGTGGATACCAAGACGGACGCGGCGAACTGCGGCGCGTGCGGCACGAAGTGCACGGGGACGCAGGTGTGCGACGAAGGGAAATGCGCCGACAATTGCGGCACAGGCGCCGGAGCGCTCACCGAATGCAGGGAGCGTGGCGGCAACGTCTGTGTCGACACTCAGACCGACGCCGCAGACTGTGGCGCTTGCGGACGCGCGTGCAACGCCGACCAGCTCTGCATCGCGGGAAATTGCCGCACGGCAGTGCCGGCAACCGGTTGCATGGCTTGTCCTTGCACCACCGAGTGCGCCCGCGTCAGAAACAGCCTCTGCTGCACGATAGCGAATGCACCGGTGTGCTTCGAAGGAACGGTCTGCCCCTGAAGCTATCTCGTAGACCGATTGCGCCTCCCGCTCTGTCGGTGGGCCTCTATCGGTAAGTTCAGACCAATCTAGTAGTCGGATCCTCGCGGGCGAAGCTTTCAAGGCTCTCGCCCGCGGGGACGCGTCCGCGATTCGAGCCGCGAGAGCGTGAACGACTTCAGCGGGCAGCGCTGGACAGCGGGCCTCGAGCCGAAGAAGTCGTAGCGAAGAATGCGACGCGCGGCGCGCCAAGGCACACGCAGTGAGGAGGGGGTCGGCCTTGAAGCGCCGGCCCACGACTTCGGGCCGGGCCGGGGGGGGGGGGGGACAGCCCGCGCTATGGCATTCAATAGTACTCGCACACTCGTTTCGCAAGAGTGGACAGTGCACTACGACGCGGTGCGCGTGCGTTCGATCACTTCGCGCACACGATGCGTCAATGCTTCTGCGGCGATGTGCTTCGAGAGAAACTCGACCTCACCGCCGACGATGCCGCGCTCGGCGACCACCCCGCCGCGATCCTCGGACACGTACAGAACGCCGAGGTTCGGCTTCAATTTCTTCAGCTCTCGCGCAAGCTCGAGACCGCTCGTCCCTTCGAGTGCGACGTTCATGATCGCGAGGTCCACGTCTTGAACCCGCTGGCGAACGAGGTCGAGGGCCTGCGCCGCGCTTCGCGTCGCGAGCACGCGATACCCGCGCTCGACGAGTGTCTGTTCGAAGCGCCGCGCGGTGCTCGCGTCCGCTTCGACGAGCAGCACGGTCTCGCGTGACGGCTTCTTGGAGCCGGCTTTGGCGACCGATTTGAAGCTGACCTCGTCGGAGGGCTTCGCGCACGGAAAGTAGAGGGCGAACGTGGTGCCCTCTCCTACTTTGCTCCGAACGTCGATGTGCCCCCCCGCGCGCGAGACGATCCAATACACGCTCGATAGACCGAGCCCGGTTCCGCCCGTTTCGCCCTTCGTGGTGAAGTACGGCTCGAAGATCTTGTGCTGAATATCGTCGTCCATCCCGTGACCGGTGTCGCTCAACGAGAGGCGAACGTGGCGGCCGAGCCGCACACGGGGGTGCTCACGGGCGTAGGCATCGTCGAGCTCAACGAGCTCGGTTTCGATCGTGATCCGCCCGGTGTTGTTCAGCGCGTCGCGCGCGTTCACGATCAGATTCATGACTACCTGATCGAATTGATCGGAGTCGACGACGATGTCGCCGAGGCGGGGCGACAGCTCGGTCTCGAGCTCGGTATCGTCGCCGACGATCCCGCGAATGACCGGGATGAGACGCTCGAGACGCGCGTTGACGTCGAGGAGCTGGCGCTTGCCGAATTCGCCGCGCGAAAAGGCGCCGAGCTGCCGCGTGAGCTCATTGGCTCGTTGAAGCGCGCTCTCGATGGTCCGGATATCTTCGCCGACCAGCTCCATGGCTTCCGGCGTCTGTGCCATTGCCACCGACGCCATCCGCATCGCCGACAGCATGTTGTTCAGATCGTGCACGATGCCGGTCGCGAAACGGCCGACCGCGTCCATTTTCTCCGCAGCCCTCAGGTTCTCTTGCGCCTTCTCGCGGGCGCGCAACGATCGCGTCAGCTCGAGTGCGACGGAAACCTGACCGGCGAGAACCGTGAGGACGTCCGCGTCGGCATCGGTGAAAATGCCCTCGCCGAGCGCGCGTTCGAGATACACGACGCCGCCGGTCACGTCATCGACGACCAGAGGAACGGCGATCGCGCTGTGACGCGCGGTCGTCGCCGTGTACGCGCGGGACGCCAACCCCTCGCTTCCGCGCGCTGCGCCGGCGAGCATCGCCTCCCGCACGGCGGCGTACGCCTGGTCGCCGGCGTCCCCGATGTCTCGACCCGCGGCGTCTCGACCGGCGATGAACTGGATCCCGCGGACGTCGTCCGATTCGGAGGGTGGACCCTCGCTCGGCGGACGCGCCATCTCACGCGTGAGGAACAGGAAACCGCGCTGCGCCCGCAACGCCTGGAGTAGCTCGTCGACGACGAGACGCGCCTGCTGGTCGGGGTCGAGCTCCTGCGCGCGCGCCTGACTGATGCGCAAGAGCGCGCGAAGCTGCCGGCGCGCCCCGGATGCTCCGTGACCGGGGCTCGTTTCGTCGACGAGAACGGACGATTCGAGCGACATCGAGAGATTCGGGTCGCTGCTGTCGGCCGTCATGCGCGGCAAACGGAGATCGAATTCTTCGCGCACCCAGAGCGACCGGTAGAGCGAACCGTGTTCGCGAGCTACGGACTCGGCGAGCGTCGCCTGATCGTGTGCCGCTTCGAGTCGTCCTAGTGTGCGCAGCATGTGGGCTCGGCCGCGATGGACGGCGTAGAGCACCCATGGCGCGGTTTCGGAAATGGCGAGCCGCTCGGCGTTCGCGAAGGCGATCTCCGCCTCGTCGTGTCGGCCCCGAAACCAATGATCGTAGCCTTCGACGGCAAAAGCGTGCGCCTGGACCAGGGGGATGCGGGCCGCCGCTTTCAGATCCGCGAACGCGCGCGAGAGATTCGCAAGCGGTTCGGCGCGCGCTTCCGGCTTCGTACGAAGACAGACGTGCACGCGCGCGTGGGCGACCTGCACGTAGTACGACGCCAACATGATGTGCGCGCGCTTCGGGTTCTGGCCGAATTTCCCGAACTCGGCGACGAGGGCTTCGAACGCCGGACCGATGTCCATCTTCTCGGTGTGCTGCTTGATTCGAACCGCGAACGTCACCGAATAAGACGCGCTGTTCGGGGGAAAAGCCACCGTGGCGCGCTCGAGCCGATGAAGCAAAGAGCGCGCATCGCGTTCGCGCCCCAACGCGGTCAGCGCCGCACGGGCGGAGAGGAGAAGGAAATCGGGAACGACGGGTGCGCCGTCGTGCTGATTGATGCGATCGATCGCGCGACCGAGGGCGCGCCACGCTTCTTCGTCCCGTCCGCGAATGGATTGGAATTCGTAGATCGAATAGCTGACTTGACTGAGCTCGCCGAGTTCACGCCAATGGCCGAACTCGTTGACGCAACGGTTCCCTGCGTCGATCGCCTCTTGGATCCGCCCTGCCCACGCCGCGATCACGTGGTGGAGCTGGAGTGCGTGGGAAGAAACGACCGGGTCGTTGAGCTCGCGGCCCATTCGTTCGGCGCGCGCCACGTAACTGGCGCCGGCTCTCTTGAAACCGGAGACGGTGAGAAGGAAGGCGTACGCGAGGTAGCTCTTCGCGAGCGCCGCGGACGAACCGAGCCGTTCGGCGGGTTCGAGTGCGCGCAACGTCGCGGGGATCAGACGAGCCGGCTTGTCGCCGGAAAATGCGATGCGCCCCGCCTGGTAGTAGAGGGCGCAGAGAATTTCGTCGCGACTCCTCGATGCGGGGTCGGTGACGCGCGGCGCGCGAATTCGGCGGCGACCCCAGGCGACCGCGCTAGCGAGCAGATCGAGCGGGGTCTCTCGCGGCGGCTTCTCTCCCAGCCGCTCGAAAGCGGCATCGAGGGCGACCCATGCGTGCTCGGTGTCCAGCTCCAGCACGTGAAGTACGGCGATTCGACCGTAGGCCGCGGCGACGGTGAACGGCTCGGTCGTCTCGGCGAGCACGCGACGAAAATCGACGAGCGCTTCGTTCAGCGATCCGGTTCGCAATCGCGCCTCGGCGAGCTGGAGCCGGACCGCCGGAGAGAGAGGTGTTCCGGCAGTCGCGAGCGCGCTCCCCGCCGCTTCGAAAAAGACGATCGCGCGCTCGTTGTCGAACCGCTTGAGCGCGGCGCGCCCAGCCGCGATGTTCGCCGTGGCGGCGCGCGCGGATGTCTTGCCGGGAACGCCGGCCGCGTAGTGAAAGGCGAGTCGATAAGCAGGATCGGCGTCGGAATCGGCCGATACGGGGTCTCCGACCGGAAGGCCGCTCGAGCTCGCGCGAGGTTGCTCGATCTCGAAGCGGAGGGCTCCGGACCCCGCTTTGCGAGCTTCCCTTTCGTCGAATACTTCTGCGATTCGCTGGTGAGTGACCTGCAGAAGGCCGGGGTCTGCAGCCGCGAGCAAGACGTCGCGCAAGGTGTGATGGATGAAGCGGAACCCCGCGTCGCCGGCGGGCTCGATCAGCTGAGCGCGCTGGGCGTCGCTCAGCGTCGCGGCCACCTCCTGGGTCGACGCGGTGCTCGCTGCGACGAGCAACTCCTCCTCGAAGCTCACCCCCAGCGCGGCACCGACGGTGAGAAGCGAGCGAGTGGCAGGCTCGAGCGAGTCGATGCGCCGCCGGAGCAGGCTCGCCGTCTCGCGCGGAAGATGCATCCGGGTGAGGCCGTCCGCGTCGAGGAGCCATTTGCCCCAAGACGGCAAGAGGACGGCCTCGTCGACCAGCGTGCGCACCACCTCGAGCGCTCGCAGCGGCGTTCCGTCCGAAAGGCGGAGAATGGCGTGCTCGACCGAGCGATCGAGCGTCTGCGCGCCGAGGTAGCTCCGCGTGATTTGGAGCACGTCGTCGTCCGAGAGGCCGCCCACGTCGAACGTCGTCACCGGGGACGTGATGGTGTCGGTGAAGCGAGCGAGATCCGCCGGCTCGGTGCTCCTCGCACCGAACAGGAACAAGGTCCTGAGACCGCGCACGTGGTTGGCCGCACGAGACAGCACGCGGCGGCTCGAGGCGTCGAGCCACTGCACGTCGTCGACGAAGACCACGACACCACCGAGGGTACGAAGCAGTCGATCGACGAACTCCGCGACGCTCTCGGCGAAGGCTTGCTCGGCGTTCTCGGAGGTGGTCACCGCCGGCGCGTCGTGAAAGAGGCGCGCGAGCGCCGGCGACAGGAGCCCGAGCAACGAACCGAGGTCGCCGGCAATGGTGCGCACGTCGGCGAGCGCACGGGCGCGCTCCGTCGCCGGCAACTTTTCCACGTCGCGCAAGTAGCCGTCGACGAGCTGGCGCACCGCCGAGAACGCCCGCGGGTCCCGCGGATGACAGGCCGCCGAAAGTACCGGAACCGCCGCGCTCGCCAGGTCGTCGGTGAACGTGCGAGCGAGCCTCGATTTTCCGATCCCGGGGGGGCCCCGCAAGAAAACGATTTTTCCCGACCGGCGAACGTCGGCCCACACCCGGCGCAATCGATCGAGATCCGGCCCCCGTCCGATCAACGGCAATCGCCGATCGCTCGGGCGGGGGTCACCGCGCCGCACCGACGACGACACGCCCTTGTCGGCCGCGAGACCGATCAGATCGGAAAGAAGTCGAGCCGCCGCGGAGTAGCGTTCGCGCGACGCGGGAACGACGAGTCGCCCGAGCACTCGTCCGAATGCGGCGCTCACGCCTCGCTCGACGAGAGCGGCTTCGAACGTCTCGGGCGTGACGTTCGCGTCCACGTCGCGCGCCCCCAGGCAATCGAGCAATACCAGGCCGAGCCCGATCAAATCGATGCGCGAATCGGCGAACGCCAGGTCCACGGTAGAAACCTCGACCGAAGAGGGTTCGTGGTCCGATTTCGTCCATTGGACGAGTGACGCCGAACCGAGATCGACGAGGCGCGCCGCGCCGGTCACGGCGTCGAAGACGATGTTGCGCGGCGTGACGTCACGATGAACGAGCCCCGCGGCGTGAATCGCGTCGAGCGCGCCGGCGATCTGCACGCCGAGAACCAGGACGTCCGCTTCGTCCAGCCGGCCACGCTTCAGGCGCTCGAGCAACGTCTGCCCGGCGGCGAGCTCCATGATGAGGTACGGCATGCCGTCCGAGCGCCCGACCTCCATGACCGCCGGCAATGCCGGATGCCGCACTCGAGCGAGCGTCACGGCTTCACGGAGAAATCGCCGATAGCCGAGCTCACGTTCGGCGTCGGTCGCCGCTCGGCGCGGCAGCTTGACGGCGAACTCGTGTCCGTCGCGCGAACCGCGCAAGACGACGCTGTAAGCGCCACGACCAAGCTCGGGCCCCAGATCGACTCGGGGTATCGTGACCGCCACCATCGCGGACTATCGACGTTACTCGCTCCGTGGCGAGTCGCAAGCCGAGCCCGCGGCGTCGACGGGAGTCCAGGCGACCAAAAAGCCCCATCCAGCGACCCGCTCTGGCGCTCGTCAGAGGTCGAATCTCACCACGCTGACGCGCTGTCCATCGACTCACGCGATCGGATGAACGGAGATGGAGCTCAAGTGCGCACCGTCTACTAGAGGATGCGAAGCGCCGAACCAGAGTGGTAACTCGCCGTCGGGAATCGCTCGCACCGCCGAAAGACCGGAACGGAACCAATCGGGGGTCAAATCAACGTAGCTCCGCCTCGAGTTTCGCGCCCGCTCCGTGGCGAACCCATGAAGCCCCTGATGGTTTCCGGCAAGCCATCGCTCGATCCGTCGGTTTCCGTCGGGCGCAAGAAAGTAATCTTGATGAAAGTCGGGGGTCGGCGCCGCCTCCGGTTCTTCATCGACGCACGCTTCGCCGAATAGAAAGCCGATCCGTTGAAGACATTCGAGCGCAGCCGACGCGACCGCTTCACGCGCCGTTGGGCGCGCCGAGAAACCGAACGAGAGCGGCGCTCCGCCCTTCGGCAACGCGAAGACGCCGCACACGACCCCTCCCTCGGAGTCGCCGAAGGTGTTCGCGCGAACGTGGTAGTGCTCGCGAAGCGCTGCAGGGAACAGGCCGGGCTCGACGTCCGCGCTCCGCGGCAGGAGCTCGCCGTACCAGGAGCGAAGCACGCGATCTCGCTCGATCAGTTCCAGGTGCGCGCGATTCGCGGCGAAACCGAAGTTGGGGCCGACCGCGACGCCGTTCGAGCGAGCCCAGCGCCAGGTGTCGGGGGTCGGACTCGTCGGAAACACTTTCCCGAACGGAGCGATTCCGGTGGTCGTCCCCGTTTCGTCGACCGTCGCGAATCGCGACGGCGCGCGTTCTATCGCTTCGAGGACCGCGAGTCGTTCGAGGAGCTCCAGATACGCCCGCTCGATCGGAACCTCGACCGTCGAGGCGGCGCTTCCCGTAACGCACTCGCCATCGACGTCTGCCGCCACGCCCGCGAGATGGATCGTCGCGCCGTCGATCTTCGCGTCGTCGACGCACCACTCGACGGCGCCGAGCGACGGCGGCGCGCCGAACCGCGACGCGAGCGCGGCGACGTCCGAAGAGCGGAGCGCTTTCATGCGGCCTCGCACAGTTCGTCGTAAAACGCCGTGACCCGCCGCATGGTGTCGCGAAGCATCGCGCGGAGCGCCTCGTGGCGACCTTCGTCGGACACCAAGGCGTCGATTTCCTTACAGCCCTCCGCGACGTGGTCGCGATCGAGCTCCACGTGGTTTCCAACGGCGGTCATCGCGTCGGTGGGGACGCCGCAATAACGAGCGAATGCGCCGATGAGGTCCGGTCCGAACTTCACCGTGAAGTACTCGGCGAAGAGAATGTACGGCAGATAGAGGAATGGGTCTTTCTCGATCGCGGCGCGGGTGTTCTTCGTGATCTTCACGATGCCGGGCACGGGCTCTTGAATCGCCGCGACGCCGAACACCTCGGCGAGCTTCGCGATGTCGGCCTCGGCCCAAGCCGCGTGGCCCTGCTCCTCGGCGAACTTGTGCTCGAAATACCGAGCGAGGTCGATTTCTCCGACGGCGAGAGCCCGCTCGCGCGCGAGCTCGAGGTGCACCGGCGTTTGCTTGAGCAAATAATGGATGCTCGCGAAGTAGCGCCCGATCGCGGACGACGGGAGCTTCCCGGTCCGGGCCTCGTGAAGGAGTCGGCTCTCGCGGCGCGACGCCGCCACGTAATCGTCGATGTCGTTCTTCAGTTGCTCGCTGAACATGTGGGTCGTCCTTGAGATGTCGGTACTACGTGAAGTCGGTCTTCCGGGGCCGATGCCCCCCCTCTCGAACAGGTCGTGCTCGATGACGCCGGAGAGCGTGGGGTGCACGCTCTCCGGCGGAAACACGGATCAGAAGCAAAAGCGGGCGAACTTCTTCATGACGAGCTCCTTTCTTTGCGGTTGAAGCGGTCGACCTAGACGGCGCTCCGCGAACGGAGCGGGAACGCCGCACCGCCGCAGAACGCGCGCGTGAAAATGTCGCCGCACGGCACGCTCAAGAACCGCGTGAGGCGGATCAGCGCGCCCCACCGTTCGGTAAGCACGGTGCCGGTGACGTTGAACGACAATGCGGTGAGCACGCCGAGCATCACGGCGTTCGACGGCAACGTCTCGATCTCGACGCGCTCGAGCCCGGCGCGCTCCAACTCGCCGATGAGCACGCCGAGGCAGCGGCTCGCGATGCCGCGCCCCTGACGGTTCGGGAGTACGGCGACGGAGCGGATGTAATAGGTGCTCCAGTCCACCGGGTTCCCGACCACCAACCCGACGGTCTCTTCTCCGTCGCGAAGCTCGAAGAAGTCGCCGGCGACGCGATAGAAGTGTTCCTTCTGCGGGCTCGACGGAGCCGACGCGAAGAGACTCTGCGCATCGTGGTGGAAGATCTCGGCGTAGTGAGACTGCACGAACGGCATCGATTCTTCGAACGTGCTCGCGTGTAGGCTGACTCCGTCTTCGGTCACCGTGAGCGGGAGCCGCTCGCGCCAATCGAGCCCCCACAGCATCTGGCTCAGACTCGCTTTGCGCCGGCGCTTCGACTCGGGCCCTTTGCGGACCAACCGAATCTCGGAGTCGCGGCGGCGCTGGTCTCGTTCACTCAGTGCTTCGGCTCGGTTCGTTGCCACGCCCGATGAATAAGCGCACTCGACCCAATTGGCCAAATTTTCTCTTTAATCTCCGATAGATAGCTCTACTTTGGCGCCATGGATTCCTTTACGTTCCGGCGTCGACTTCCGGCGACATGTCGGAGAGCGACGCTGAGGGGTGTTTCAAAATGCAACGTGGTTCTCGAGCGCTACGAATCGAGTTCAACGGGGTACGACTTTGTGCGCGAGAGTGGTTGTCGCGCTCGTTGCGTAAAGGATCCCTTTACGTGATCGAGGTAACGAGGCCCATGCGTGCGCCATAATCGC
Source organism: Polyangiaceae bacterium (assembly GCA_036271175.1). Lineage (GTDB taxonomy): Bacteria > Myxococcota_A > Polyangia > Polyangiales > Polyangiaceae > DASZVB01. The sequence goes on from DATBBD010000013.1 coordinate 18,262, forward strand.
GATAGGGAAGGGAAGTGACGGGGTCGCCCCCGTTTCCGAAGGCATGAGCGAACTCTCGCCGATCAGGATTCTGATTGCCGACGACCACGCCGTAGTCCGCGCCGGACTCCGGTCTTTTCTGAATCGTCAACCGAACCTAGCGGTGGTCGGCGAAGTCGGGACTTCGGCGCAAATGCTCGACGGAGTTCGCCAGCTGAAACCCGACGTCGTCATCACCGATCTTCGGATGCCCGGTGGCGGCGTGCTCGAAACGATCCGGACGCTGTCGGTCGAAATTCCGGAAGTTCGCGTCGTCGTATTCACCGGGTACGACGACGTCGCCGACGCCGTGAGTGCATTTCGGGTGGGAGCCGCCGGCTATGTGCTGAAGCAGGCGCCGGAAAGCGACTTGCTTGCAGCCATCGGCCGAGTGCGTAGCGGAAGGAGATACGTGGATGATCCGCTCGCCGCGCGAATGATGCAGGAGATTCTGGATCTGCCGCCACTGGATCAGGGAACACCGACCGAGCTCCTGAGCGATCGTGAAGCCGCCGTTTTGGCGCTGATGGCGCGCGGCTTCACCGGGCCGGAAATCGCCGCCGAGCTCGGCGTGCGTGTGGGAACCGTCGAGAGCTACCGTCACCGGATCCGGAAGAAACTCGGACTCCGTTCGCGCGCCGAGGTGACCGAGTTCGCGCGACGCTCGACCTTCAAGCTTCCCGAGCGATAACGACATTCGCCTTCCTGCACGGGAGAACAGGAGAGCGCGTCGTCGAGACGGCTCGCTCTCCTTAAGTAACCGCGAGCTCCATCTGTAGAACGCGCGGGCAGCAACATCGTTCGCCGTACACATACGCCTGCCGGCCTACGACCGACGCGAACGATGGGGGATGCGGCGTTCACGCATTTCGTGAGAGGATGCAGAGTGGTGGACTGCGCGCACTCCGCGGTCCGTCTGGTCCGAGGAGTTCCCTGTCCATCGTTCCCCGTGTCGTCTCGGCGCGCTCACCGCGCCGACTCAGCTTATTGCTCGCTCTCGGATCTCTCGGGGTGGTCGCACCGCTGCTGGTGACCGGCGAATCGCGCGCCCAATCTACCGACGTCTGCCGGAGCCCGGACCCTACGAAGTGGCCCGCGTCTTCGAAGCCGTACTTCATGCTCGCCATCGACACGTCGGGCAGCATGGTGAGCTGCACGGACCTGGCGAACGCCGGAACCGATACCTGCAAGACCGGCGCGACGGCGAACTCGTGCGGCCTCACCCCCACGCGCTTGAACGACGCGAAGTGCGCGGTGCGACATACCGTGCAGGCGTTCTCCGGCGAGGTGAACTTCGGACTCGCGACGTACGCCCGCGTCTTACATGGGTGCAACGCCGGCACCGTCATTCCGACCTGCACCACGGCCAACGGCGCCTGCACGGGCGGCCAAGCCGAGCACTATTCCGGCAACGGTTGTTCGGTTTCGGACTTTGCGAACCCTGACGGCACTGCATCGTGCGGCAACAGCCCCGATTGTCCGGGGCGAAGCTCGAACAACGCGCAGATCTACAACGCGCAGACGATCAACGGCATCACGCTTCCGGCCGACAACTGGCAGAACGGCGGCAACATCGTCGTCGACATGCTCCAAGATCCGACCTGGAGTCCGACGACGTCTCCGCCGAGCAACACGTCGCTTCTCCTCGAGTGGGTCGACAACAAGACCGACAATAGCCACGAAATCTTCGCCGACGGCAGCACGCCCCTCGAAGGCATTCTGCGCACCGCCCATCAGTACTACGCCGCCGGCTGGTCCTCGGCGTGGACCGACGGCAACTACTGCGCGGCCGGCGGCCCGACGATCGATCACCCGAGCCCCATCGACGCCACGAACGATCGCGTGTGCCGGAGCCTGAACGTGATCCTCGTGACCGACGGCGACGAGACGTGCGGCGGCACGCCGGCGAACGCCGCTCAAGCACTGAACACGGTCGGCGTCCTGATCCAGGGCACCCGCGTTCCGGTGAAAACGTACGTGATCGGCTTCGCCGGCGCGACCAAGTCGTCGCTCGACGCGATCGCGGACCGCGGCGACGACGGCCTCGCCAACAGCTCCGCTACCTCGTTCACCGCCAACAACGAGGTCACGCTCGCGCAGTCGCTCTCCG
>DATBBD010000014.1:0-11447 GCA_036271175.1 Polyangiaceae bacterium
AACATCGCGGTGTCGATGCCGAACCCGCCTTCTTTTCCGCAGAGCGCTTCGCCGCTCAGTTTCACGACGACGCGGTGGTATCGGAGCTTTCGTTCGGAGCCGGTCACGGTCTCCCTCTACCGCTCGGTCAGAAATACCGCAACGGTCGTCGGTATCGCCGACCGACGCGCACGTCTTTTCACGATCTGGCGCGGCAAGAACCCCCGTAGTATCCCGCTCTGCCGTGATTTCACCCTCGAGCTCGCGAGCGACGCGGCTCCTTCGCGGAGCGCTCGGTCTCGTCGCGCTCGGCCTGCCGGCGTGCCATCACGACGCGACGAGCACGGCACCCGCCGGTTCGGCGAGCGGCGCAGCCGCCGAAGTCCCGCCGGGCCTCGCGAACCGCGTGCTCGCCAAAGTCGGCGACACGACGATCACGCTCGGTGACTACCAAGCCGTCCTCGACGGCATGGATCGATTCGAGCGCCTCCGCTACCAGACCGCCGACCGGCGGAAGCAGCTCCTCGACGAGATCATCGACGTCGTACTCCTCGCGCACGAAGCCGAGCGACGCGGCCTCGCCGACAAACCGGAGACCCAGGAGCTGGTCCGGCAAATCCTGCGCGACGCAGTCTTGCACGATCTCCGCGAAAAACAGCCCTCCGCGCGCGACATTCCGACGGCCGAGGTGCGCGCCTATTACGACGCGCATCACGCGGAATTCAAAGACCCCGAGCGCCGCCGCGTCGCCGACATCGTGGTTGGAGACGCGCCCACGGCTGCGCGCGCGCACGACCTTGCGCGCACGGCGACTCCGAAACAGTGGGGCGAGTTCGTCCAAAAATATTCGCGCGAACGGGGCGCCGCCGATTTGCCGCTCGAGCTCGCCGGTGACGTCGGGATGGTGACACCGCCGTCGTTCGGCAAGAACGACAACGTGCGCGTGCCCGAAGTGGTCCGCGCGGCGGTGTTCGAAATCGCCGACCTCGGCGGCGTTCTCGGACGCGTGGTGTCGGATCCAAGTGGCTTTTACATCGTGCGGCTCACCGGCAAGAGCGACGCACACGAGCGCTCGTTCGAAGAAGCCGAGCGAACCATCCGGCTCCGGCTCCTCGAGGAGAAACTCCGTCGTGCCGAGTCGGACCTCGAGCAGGACCTGCGCGCGAAGTTTCCCGTGCAAATCGACGACGCGGCGCTCGCCAAGGTGCCCGTCCCGAGCACGAGCGCCGTCCCCGCGCCGTCGGGGCATCCGTGATGCGGACACTCGCCATCGTCATCACGTCCGCCTCGCCGTCGCACGCCGCGCCGTCGACCCCATCGACGAAGTCGAAGCCGCGACGACGACCGAGTGATTGGCAGTGGCAACTCCAGCACTCCGTTCGCACGGCGGCGCGGCTCTCGGAGGTGTTTCGTCTCTCACCCGACGAGCTCCACGGCGCGCTCGCCGCCGAACGCGACGGATTCCCGATCTCGATCACGCCGTATTATCTCTCGCTCGCGGATCCGAGCGATCCCGCCTGCCCGATCCGGCGTCAGGTGGTGCCGCACGCGCTCGAGGCGCGCGAGGTCCCCGGCGATCTGCGCGACCCCTTGGGCGAAGAGGCGCACGAAGTCGCGCCGGATCTCGTGCAACGGTACCCCGATCGCGCGCTCTTGTTCGCGACGGATCGCTGCGCCGTTTATTGCCGTTTCTGCACCCGGAGTCGCCTGGTCGGCGCGGGTGGCGGCGCGCGTTCCCTCGACCGGCTCGCGCCTGCGTTCGCCTATTTGCGCGCGCATCCCGAGGTGCGCGACGTCATCGTGAGCGGCGGCGATCCGCTCGCGCTCGCGACGGATCGCATCGTCGCGCTGGTTCGGACGCTCCGCGGCATCGGCAGTATCGAAACCATCCGGCTCGCGACGCGCGTTCCGGTGGCGCTGCCGCAACGGATCACGACGGAGCTCGTGCGCGCGCTCCGTCCGTTTCACCCGCTCTGGGTGATGACGCACTTCAACCATCCGAAGGAACTGACGGACGCGTCGCGACGCGCGTGCCGTCGCCTCGCCGACGCGGGGTGTCCGGTGATGAACCACACCGTGCTCCTCCGCGGCGTGAACGACGATTCTGCGACGCTCGCGACGCTGTTTCGCGGCCTCGTGAAAGAGCGCGTCCGCCCTTATTATTTGCTTCAAGCCGACCCCGTGCGCGGCACCGGACACCTGCGGACGCCGCTGTCGACCGGGCTCCGCATCATGGCAGAGCTCCAGGGGCGTCTCAGCGGGATCGCTCTCCCGAAGTTCATCGTCGATACGCCGGGCGGGCTCGGCAAAGTGCCCGTTTCGCCCGATTACGTCATCGAACGCGGCGAAGGTCGCGTCCGCTTTCGAACGCACCGCGGCGTCGAAGTCGACTATCTCGATCCGCCCGATTAGCGGCCCGTGTCGCGACGACCTGGGCGTTGAAGCCATGTCGCCGACTGTGCGGCGACCGCGAAGCGTTCCCCGATCGTCGCGGCGCGCCCGCTGCGCGTACCCCCAAAATAAAGGCCGTCGCCGGGAGCGCCTCGGTGCCTGCGCATTTGTGCACTTCGGCGCGCGCGAAGGGGCTTCTTTCCCGCTGAAGGCTGACTCGGCGGTGCCCCTGTGGTACCCCCGCGCTCCCCATGGCCGACAAGAAGCCCTCCCTGTTTTCCGAACTCGACGAGCGCAATCAGAAGGCTCTCGAGGGCGGCGGAAAAGACCGCGTCGACAAGCAGCACGCCGCCGGAAAACTGACGGCGCGCGAGCGCGTGGACCTCTTGCTCGACCCCGGCAGCTTCGTCGAGATGGATCGCTTCGTCACGCATCGCTGCGCCGACTTCGGCATGCAAGAGCAGAAGATCCTCGGCGACGGCGTCGTGACGGGTCACGGAACGGTGAACGGCCGTCGCACGTTCGTGTTCGCGCAGGACTTCACGGTGTTCGGCGGCTCGCTGAGCGCCGCGTACGCGTCGAAGATCTGCAAGGTGATGGACCTCGCCATGAAGACCGGCGCGCCGGTCGTCGGCTTGAACGACTCCGGCGGCGCCCGCATCCAGGAAGGCGTCGAGTCGCTCGCCGGCTACGCCGACATTTTCTTGCGCAACACGCTCGCGAGCGGCGTCGTGCCGCAGATTAGCGCGATCATGGGCCCCTGCGCGGGCGGCGCCGTGTACTCGCCGGCCATCACCGACTTCATCCTGATGGTCGAGGGCACGAGCTACATGTTCATCACCGGCCCCGACGTCATCAAGACCGTGACGCACGAGGAGGTGACCAAGGAAGCGCTCGGCGGCGCGAGCGCCCACGCGGTGAAGAGCGGCGTCGCGCATTTCACTTCGCCCGACGACCGCGCGTGCGTCGCGCAGATCCGCGAGCTCCTCGGCTTCTTGCCGTCGAACAACGCCGAAGATCCGCCGTTCAAAAAGAGCGACGACCCGATCGATCGCGACTGCACCGAGCTCGACACGATCATCCCGCGCGAGAGCAACAAGCCTTACGACATCAAGAAGGTCATCACCGCCGTGGTCGACGACGGCTACCTCTTCGAGGTCCACGAGGGCTACGCGAAGAACATGGTGGTCGGCTTCGCCCGAATCGGGGGCTTCCCGGTGGGCATCGTCGCGAACCAGCCGGCGTACCTCGCCGGCGTGCTCGACATCGACGCGAGCCTCAAAGCGGCGCGGTTCGTCCGATTTTGCGACTGCTTCAACCTGCCGATCGTCACCTGGGTCGACGTTCCCGGGTTTTTGCCCGGCGTCGAGCAGGAGCACCGCGGCATCATCACGCACGGCGCGAAGCTCCTGTACGCGTTCTGCGAAGCGACGGTGCCGAAGCTCACCGTCATCACGCGCAAGGCGTATGGCGGCGCGTACGACGTCATGAGCTCGAAACACATTGGCGGCGACGTGAGCCTCGCGTTCCCCACCGCGGAGATCGCCGTCATGGGCCCCGACGGCGCGGTGAACATCGTCTACAAGGGCGCGATCGAGAAAGCCGGCGACAAGGAACAGGCGCGCGCCGGGTTCATCGGCGAATACAGAGCCAAGTTCGCGAATCCCTACAAGGCCGCGGAGCTCGGCTTCGTCGACGAGGTGATTTACCCGCGCGAATGCCGGAAACGTCTCGCGACGTGCCTCGAAATGTTGAAGACGAAGCGCGAGAAAAACCCGCCGAAAAAGCACGGCAACATCCCGCTCTAGCGGGGGGCCGGACGAGTGCGGCACTTCGCCTCGGTGAGGCTCGACGCGCTCACGCAACCGACACGACTGACGCGGCGCCAAGACGCCGCGCGTCGCCACGGCGTCGTGTGACGAGACGCGCCGCGCGTTGACAGAGCCGGGATCGCGAGGGACGCTCGCAACATGGACGAGCGTCGTTCGCATTCTCGTCAGTTGACGTGCATCCCTGCCTTTTTCGAATCGAAGCGGGACGCTCAGGATCTCGCGCTCATTCGGGACGCCAGCGTCTCCGGCGCGCGCCTCTTCACGCGCACCCGCCTCGAACTCGACGAGCCCGTGAATCTTCGCCTCTATCTCGGACGCGAATCCGATCCGCCGCGACAGGCCATCGGTCGCGTCGTTCGCGCCGAGCGTCGTGACCCCGCGCAAGCCGACGTCTGGAGCTGGGAAATCGGCGTCGAATTCAGCGAAGCCATCGACGGCTACGAGCGCGAAATCGCCGAGCTCTGCCAACGACAAGAAGCCGCCGGTATTCTCCAGCGGTGACCGTGGTCTCGCTCGGCTCGAGCACGCGCCAATCCGACCGCTCTCGGTCCTCAGCGTGGCAATCCACGCTTCCGGTCCTCACCCGGTCATCTCTTTGCAGGAGCGGTCAGGGCTTGTCGGCTTTTTCCGGTGCGCTGGGGGCGCTTGCGCCGTGCGTCGGATTGGCCGACCCGCCGTGGCGGAAGAGCGCGACGGATAGGAACAACACGATGAACAACGCGGCGCCGGCGGCAATGGCGACGCCGCGTTTGAAGGCGCTTACGTCGTAGGCGTTCCGTGCGCGGACGTGTTTTTCGAGCTCGAGCGCGCGTTCGAGGACGACGCGATCGCCTTGAACGATCCGTTCGAGCGTTGCTTTCGGGATGTCGGCGTCGCGGCCGCGGAGAGCGAGCACTTTTCTCGCGGCGGCGGCGAGGGACAGTGCGCGGTCCTTCTCGGCGTCGCTCACGCCGCCGGTGCGGACACCGAGCTGCTTTTTGAAGCGCGCATCGAGCGCTCGCCGTTGCCGCTCGAGTTCGCGCGTCTGCTTGGCGAGCTCGCGCTCGCCGTTTTCTGCCTCGTGGAGCGTCGCTTCCGTGTCGGCGACGGCGGCGGCAGCGGCGTCGAGTTCCGGCTTTTGAGCCGCGACGGCGCGTTCTAGCTCGTCGAGCTTCGCCGTTTGCGGCGCGGAGGGTCCGCCACCGCTCTTCTCGACGAGGTCGAGAATGCCGCGAATCTCGATGTACGCGCGCTTCTTCCGGGCTTCGGCGCGGTCGAGCACGCGCCGTCGTTCGGCGAGCGTGGCTCGTGTGTGCTCGATGGTCTTGGCGCTCTCGGTGGCCGCGACCTCGGTCACTGCGCGTGCTTCTTCGAGCTTCGACGAGAGCTCGTCGTACTCCGTGCTCACGCCGACGAGGTTCGCCTTCCGAGTGCGCGCCACTTCTTCCACAGCGGAGACACCGGCGAACAACTTCGCAAGCTCCTCGTCGTTCGCGGCCTTGGCACGGACGTCCTCCGCCAGCGCGACGAGGAGTTCGTCCCGCGCTTTCTCGGCAACTTCGAAGGTCGCGCCGAGCTCGGCGATCTGCGCCCGCAACTCACGCCGCCGAAGGAAAACGCGCAAAGCGTACCCGGGTGCGAACACGACGTTCGTCGGAGCGGGGCCGAAGTCCGACGTGATGCCGACCTCGAGCGGATCGACCTCGAGCGACGCCGGATCGGGCGAGGTGCCTGTCGGCCAAGTCAGGCCCGCCTCGCGAACCGGCTCTCGACGAGCAAGCGCCTCGGCGGACGTCTTGGTGCTCTCGAAGGAGTCGCTCGAGATCGGCGACGTGGCGGGCCGGCGTCGAGAGCTCGAGACGTCGTCGTGCGCGTCGTGGGTATCGAGAGCGAACGGCGAGGAGGATCCGTCTCCGAGGGGATCGAGATCGAACGTGCCGGACCCGAAGTACTCCATGGGTCCGGAGTTGGGCCCGCGCGAACTGCGAACGGCGGCGGATTGTCCCGACGCGGTTCGCTGCGGGCCTGGCCGCGCCGATCGTACGGGGGCCGCCAGATCGGGGATGTCTTGGCCGCTGCGCGGCTTCTGTCCACTCGGCATGACGATCCTCAAGGCTAAATCAGCCCATGCGATCGAGCAAACCGATGTCGGTCGTCGGCGCTCCGCACGACGCGTGTTTTTCCGAGCAACCCGAGTCGCGAGTGAGCGTCGGGAGTCGACAGGCGACGATGTCGGTGTCGAACCGCGCCTACGACGCCGCCGCTTGCGCGGCGATTTCTTCGTGAAATGCGGCGAAAACCGAATCGGCGGGCCACGCCGGGGCGCCGGAGACGAGCGCCGCGGCGCCGTCTCGATCGCCTTGATCGAGACTCGCGACGGCTGCGGCGTAGCGCATCGCCCAGTAGACGAGCGGGTTCTGTTTCGCTGCGATCTTCAGTGTCGCTAGATCGGCGCGGCGCGCGCGGTGCGCGAAGGCGCGGGCGAACGCCGCCATCGCCGAACGGAGCGCCGCCACCCGTCCGCGGATGAACGGCGACGGCGGAAGCGGCAAGTGCTCGAGCGCTTCGGAGCTCGCGAGCGCCCGCTCGGCTTCGCCGTCGAACACCGAAAGGAGCGTGTCGAGCACGAGTCGTTGTTCGATGGCCGCGTCCCAGGCCGGGCCGTGATGCGCTCGCGAGAGTGCATTATGAGCGCGTTCCGCGAGACCGTGCGCAGCGAGCGCGGTGGCCCGCATGAGCGGAGCCATCGTCTCCGGATGGGGAACGCGTTCGACCGACGACTCCCACGCGGAGAGCACGGCGTCGACGTTCCCCGACCTGAGCACCCGCCGGAGCTTTCGTCGTTGCAAGAGCTGAGGAATGAAGAGCACGAGCGACAGCTCGAAGAAGACGAGGCCGAGCGTCGGTCTTCGCAGCGCGACGTCGAGCGCCGTCGCGACGAGCCCCGCCGACACCACGAACGGGACCCACGCGAGGATCCGCTCGAACAGTGGGGGTGCGGGGTCCGGGCCGGTCACGCCGGATGAGCTTGGCACGCCGCCATGGCTCTGGCGCTCGAAACGCGGCTCGGTTCCCGGCAGAAGCCGGTTGACCGTCGAGAAACGACGGCTTACGAAGCCTTCGGTGCCCGATTGTGGGTCCGCCAACAGCGCGTCTTGAACCCCGCCAGGCCCGGAAGGGAGCAACGGTGGAGAAAAGCGAGTGTGGCGGGCCCTTCCTATTTCGGGCCCCCCCGAGCGCGGGCGGGCGCTCAATGCAACGTTTCGTCGCCGCCGCCGAACATGGCTTGTTGTTCGAGCAGCGTCTCCAAACATCGCTGCACGCGTTCGCCGACGTTCAACGTCTCGAGGAGCTTCTGCCGCTCGCATCCGTCGAGCACCAAGTAGTGCGCGCAAGCGTCGGTGAGCGCCGCGGCGTCGTCCACCTTGGGCAGGCAGAATCGAAACCCGGGATGGCATTGCCGGACGGCGTGCGCGACGCGAGCGGCCGTCGAGGCGAGTGCGCGCACGGTCGCGGGGTCGACGCCCGCATCGTCCGAGCCGAGCACGGTGCCGGTGGCCCGTCGGTACGGTCGCTTGAACGGCAGCTCTTCGAGCTTCACGCGCGCCTTGCCCTCGACGAGCAGATTGAAGCGCCCGTCGGGCAGCGCGTCGCACTGGATGATCTCGCCGATGCCTGCGACGTTCGCGATCTCCGGTTGCCCGAAGCGATCGACGCCGTGGTCTTCCGGAATCAACGTCACGAGGAGCTGCCGCGTGGAAGCGAGCACTTCGCGCGTCATCGAGCGGTACCGCGGTTCGAAAATATGGAGCGGCATCACCACGCCCGGGAAGAGCACGACCTGGGGCAGCGGGAACACCGCTACTTCGGAAAGCACCGACCCCGGATCATAGGCGGGCAAGGTCATACGCCGAACATCTCCACGACGCCTCCGTTGTGCGCGAGCGACGCCTCGTTGGCGTAGTGAACGATCGTCTTTGCCACCTCGTCCGCGTTGATGCGCGGAACGAAGCCGCTCCCGTCGAGCATCTTCGTGTCGACGGAGCCGGGCAGGATCGCGACGGCCATGACGCCGCTGTCCTTCAGTTCTTCGGCCAGGCTCTTCATGAATCCGATGACGCCCCACTTGGAGGCGTTGTACGCGGAAGACAGCGGCGTCCCCACGGTGCCCGAAATGCTCGACACGAAGACGAACCGGCCTTTTCGGCTTCGCTTCATCTCCGGCAGTAGCGCGCGCGTCAGCAAGAACGGAGCGCGGAGATTGACGTCGATCTGCCGGTTCCAGTCGGCGTTCGACAACTCCTCGACGGGGGCGCGATGGATGACCGCAGCGTTGTGGATGACCGCGTCGGGTGCGCCGTGGCGATCGAGGATGCGTTCCGCCGCGATCTCGATTTGTTCGGGCTGCTCGAGCTCACAGGCGAAGGTTTCCACGCGCACTCCGGCGCGTCGCGCGCTCTCGGCGGTGTCGTCGAGGCCAGGCGATTTTCTGCCGATGAGCGCGAGCGGACGGCCGCGTCGGGCCAGCTCGAGCGCCGTCGCGCGGCCGATCCCGCGGCTCGCGCCGGTGATCACGGTCGTCACGGAGTACCTCCGAAAATGGCGCCGTCGGCGATCGACACGCCGGCTCGCGCGACCGTGACGACCGTGGCGCCGTGCTTTCTCGCGCCGCGCGCCTCGAGGCAACTGTGACGGAATTCGAGCCGGCAATAGGCGCCGCGGGCGCTCGCATGATCGATGAGCGCGCGCACCGTATTTTCGCCGATGGATTCTTGCAAGGTGAGGCGATGCGAGAACGCTTCGACGACCCGCGCGATCGTGCCGATGCCGACGATCGCCTCGCCCGGGAGGTACGCGACGGCCGCAACGCCGAGCCCCGGCAGCAAATGGTGCGGGCACATGGTCGTGAGCTGAATGTCGCGAACGACGACCAACCCACGCGGACCCGCGGGCCCGAGCGGGCTCGATTCGGCGCGCAGGAGCGCCGCGACGTCGACGTCGTAGCCGTCGAGCAGATCCTTCTCGAACGCCTCGGTGACGCGAGCCGGCGTTTCCGCGAGCTCGGGATTCTTTCGAGGGTCGTGGCCGAGCGCCGTCAGGAATGCGGCAATGGCTCGTTCAGCGGCCTCTCGATCGACGGTCATTAGTTCAACACTCGGGTCCGTGTCTCGGTTCGTAGTGCCCGACGTCCCGAAAAGCCCGTGTCGAGCTCATGATAATATCCGAGCCGGCTTTCGCCGTACCGCCAGCACAGCCACACGAGCCGTCCCTCGAGGCGACCGTAGAAGTCGAGGAGGCCCATGGTCGTGTCTTTCACGACGGCGCCCATCGACTGGATGTCGCGCCAGCCTTGCTCATAACGCGCGACCGATGTCCGAAGGTCCGAGCGAAGTCCGCGTGCGGCGGGCGATTCGCGTGGGTCGGGGTCGAGTGATTCGACTTGCTCGCCGGTTTCTCGCGCGAGCCGCTTCACCAAGGACTCGATTTCCACTCCGAGTGCCAGCTGCATTCCGATCCGGCGAGACAGGTCGGGGATGAGTGCGTCCACTTCTTCGATGGTGAAGATACGTTCCGTCATCGGCAAATCGGCCCCGAAAAACTTTAGGTACCCGGCCCCAGGGGGTCAAGTGAGCGTGCCTCCCCCGACGCCGTCAGACGGTCGGCCAGACCAGGATGGCGATCTTGGTCAGCCAGAAATCGGCGATGAGAATCGTGATCGAAATCACGACGACGGTGCGTGTCGTACTATTGCCCACGCCGGCCGTGCCGCCGCGCGTCGTCATTCCGAAGTGACAGCCGACGAGCGCGATGATGGCCCCGAAAAACGGGGTTTTGAATAGTCCACTCACGAAGTCGTGCATCGTCACGGTTCCGAGCGCACTCCTGAGAAAGAACGTCGAGGGGATGTTGAACTGGTAGTCGGTGATGAACATCGCGCCGGAAAACCCGAGGACCAACGCGAAGACGGCGAGGATCGGCATGACGATGATCGCCGCGACCAGCCGCGGGAGCACGAGCTTCTTGTAGGGGTCGGCGCCGAGCGCGCGGACGGCGTCGAGCTGCTCGGTGACGGCCATCGAGCCGAGCTCCGCGGCCATGCCGGCACCGATGCGACCGCCGACGATGACGGCCGTCAAGGTCGGCGCCAGCTCGCGCGCGAACGACAACCCCACGACGCGCCCGGTGTATTCCATGCCGCCGAATTTCCGTAGGCCGAACGCGAATTGAACGGCCATCACCATCCCGATGAAGACGCTGGTTACGGTGACGATGCCGAGCGATGCGACGCCGAGCGAATCGAGCTGCGCGAGAATCGCGCGACCCTCGAACGGTCGACGAAGGAGCGCGCGCACCGAACCGGTCGTCATCTCGAACATCTGACCGACGTGCTCGAGAAATGCCTCGAGCGCCGCGACGGAGCGCTCGCGCACCGTGGGGACGTGCGGCGGCGGAGGCGCGAAACTGCGCCGGCTCGATGGGGGTGGCTCGGTCACGGTTTGATGGTCGAGAATCCCTCGACGAAAGCGACGAAATTCGAGCGCGCTTCCGGCGCGACGGCGGGGGGCGTGATCTCCACGAAATCGTACACGCAGCCGTTCTTCTTGAAGACGACCACCGAGAAGTGTTTCGCGACCCCGTCGAGCTTCGCGGAGAGCTCGGTGTGGAGCGCCTCACGGCCGTCGAGGGTCACCGTCTCCTCGGTTTCGAGTTGTCGATCGGTGAACTCGAGGAACAGATGATGCGTGAGCGCGTCGAGCGGCACGTCGTCGCCGTCTTTGCCGCAACGGCCGCTGATCGCGAGCGTCGCGGGTAGCGAGTCGTCCCGGAAGGCGAGGAGCGCCCCGTCCGAATCGACGCGACGAAAGCCGGACGGGACGGAACCGATGCGAAAAGCGAGGTCGCCGGCGTCGAGCACATGCCCGTCGAAGGTCGTCCCACTGCAGCTCGCGAGGGCCGGCACGACCCCCAGAAGGCCGAGCCACCGAATGCACCGCGCGGCGCCGAACGACATGGGCGCGGACGTTATCACGACGCGTTAGAGCCACCGAAAATGGCGGAATTTCGACGCCGAGAGCCGAAAACCCGCTGCCTTTTCGGCCGAACTCCGGTCAGCGCCGTGGTCTTTCTCGATACAGCTCAACTGCGTTGGGCAGTAGGTTACCCCGAGTCGAGCATGCTGCCGCTCCGGGACATCAATCCGACGCGCACGACGCCGGTGGTGAATTACCTCATCATCCTGGCGAACATCGCGGCGTTCATCTGGAC
>DATBBD010000015.1:0-5949 GCA_036271175.1 Polyangiaceae bacterium
GACGGAGACGGGCGGCACCGATGCAGGCGGCGACGCGATGACGTCGAACGGCGACGCAGCGACCGACGCCGAGCCCGACGGCGCGCACTGAGCGCTTCAACGCGGTAGCGAGCCTTCGCTAAACAACCAGAGCCGGCGGAACTCCGCCGGCTCTTCTCGTTTGTCTGTCGTCAATCGCGCGGGTCGTTCACGAGGCTGATGCGTTCGATGACGTAGGCCCCGGCTGCGTCGCCCGGATCGAGCCTCAGATTCGAAATTGCGCCGTTCCATCGCGGCGCGTGTTTCAGATCCGCGCGATGGGTGAGATCGCCGGCGTCCGCAGGCGTGAGACGCACGCTGCATGCCTCGCTGAAGTTGCCGCACGTGCCGTCCCAGAAGAGCTGCGGCGTTCCGTGATTCGGGCCGGTACGCATCACGAGCTCGATCGCGGTCACGTCGTGCGCGTTCAATCCTGGCGTAGAGACGCCGAGGCCCGGATCATTTCCGAGCGCGTCGCAGCGAACTCCGAATGGCGTCGTTTCCGCGGTGCATTGATCGGAAACCGGTTTCCACGGAGTCGTGAGGCTCGCGCCGGCGCTCACGGCAAGAGACGAAAACGCGACGTGCGCGCCGGTCGTGCCCGGAGGATCGAGCCGGAGCTCTCGAACCGGATCGGCAGGGTCGAGCAGAAACTCGACGAGACTTTCGCCGCGCGGAACAGTGCGGCTCGCGCTGCACGCTTCGGAAAAAATGGGGCACGCGGACGACGTGTGAAACAGCTGGAGCGTGCCCGGTCCGTCGGTGTCGATGTCCACCGAGAACACGTGCGCGGCCATCGGCTCTTTGAGCTTCCAGACGAAGTAAGGGTCACTGCCTTCCACGACGACGGAGAGCCGCTCGCCGTCGCGCGCGGTCGTCATTTGCCGCTTATCGCGCGCGGGTGCGGCGTCGTCGGCGGGCCACAGGCGAACGGTGCCGGCTGTCATCTCCGGTGGAAATTCCCACACCGCGACGTCGCGCCGTGGCGCGCTTCGCGACGGCTTTTCGCCGACGCACGCGGTAACGCTGCTCGTCCCCACTAGGGCGACCGCGACGGCCACGTGCCCCCAATCAAACTGCGTGCGACAGCGCTTCGGCGACTTCTTCACCGATCGTCCTACCGGTCATCGCGACCTGGTACGCCTCGGCGACCTCCGTCGCGTTCGCGAGCATTTTCGTGGTGCCGCCTTCGAGCCATAGCGCTCTCGAACAGAACTCCGCGACCATGAGCGGCGCCTGCGACGCGAACAGAATGGTGATGCCGCGGCTCTTCAGCTCGCGGAGCGCGTCGAGGCATTTCGTTTGAAACGCGATGTCGCCGACCGCGAACACTTCGTCGATGACCAGGATGTTCGGCGACACGTGGATCGCGATGGCGAAGCCGAGGCGCGCCATCATACCGCTCGAGTAATGGCGGATTTGCGTGTCGATGACCGACTCGAGCTCGGCGAACTCGACGATGGAAGTCATGCGGCGGCGCGCTTCTTCGACGGGAATGCCGAGGAGCCCGGCGCTCGTGATGATGTTCTCTTCGCCGGTCATGTCGGGGTGGAACCCGGCGCCGAGCGAGAGCAATGTCGAGATGCGGCCGCGCGTCGAGATCGTGCCTTCATTCGGATACGCGGTGCCGGCGACCACGGTGAGGAGCGTGCTCTTGCCGCTGCCGTTCGGGCCGAGAACGCCGAGGGTCTCGCCCTCGTGCAGATCGAACGTGACGTGACGCACGGCCCAGAGATCGTCGACGCGCCGGCGCCGGCCGGAGAAGAGCATCGCCGCTTCGCGGAGCAGCATCGGCTTCTCGTGCACTCGGTAGAAGTGCTTGCCCACGTCGGAGGCGCGGATAGCGACGTTCGTCATACGTAGTCGGACACCCGGAGATTTTCTTTGCGGAAGACGAGGCACCCGACGACGAACACCACGACGCCGGTCACGAACGCGGGAAGCAAGTATTCGAGGTTCGGCCACTTGCCGTTCATCATGATGTCGCGCGCGCCTTCGATCACACCGCCGACCGGGTTCAACCGGAGGAGCGGCCGGAGCCAGGCCGGCGCCATCGCCGTCGAGTAGAGGATCGGCGTTCCCCAGAAACCGACCGTGATGAGCGACGTGACGACGTAATAGAGGTCGCGATACTTCGCGTGGAGCACGGACACCATGAGCCCCACGCCGATCGAGATCAGGAGGATCAGAAAGACGAGGAGCGGGAGCGCCACCAGGGTGAAGTTGAACCGGTAGGCGTCCGGGAACACGAAGAAGAACGCGAACACGAGCAAGAGCTCCATGCCGAAATGAATCAGATGTGACAGGACGGCCGCGATGGGAAACAGGAAGCGCGGGAACGTCGTGTGCTTGATGAGCCCGCCGTTGTCGGTCATCGCACCGGTCGCCGCGAGGATCGCGTTCGTGAAAAACTGCCAGTAGATCGCGCCGACCAGGTAAAAGACCGGAAAATACGGAATCTGCACGCGTAGCACGTAGTCGAACGCGATCGTCGTCGTGACCATCATCACGAGCGGATGGGCGAGCGACCAGAAGAGCCCGAGGGCTTGCGCGCGGTAGCGACCCTTGAAGTCCCTGAGGACGAGCATCCACAACGTTTCGCGGATTTCCCAGGTGACCTGCACGGCAGCGAAAAAGGCTGCGAGGGCGTTCGAGGGAATGCCGGTCGGCACTTCCGAACCGATCTCCAGACCTAGCGCGTTTCGGTGGACCCAAACGTCGGGGAACACTTGCGGCTGAGTGTCGGGAAATACGGTGCTCTCGGTCATGGGTGGCGCGTCGAAACCCCGGTTCCTCGGCTCGGTCACACACTAAATGAGCGCCCCCGATTCGGCAACGCCCTCGTGACCTCCGTCACTCGCAGAGCGCAAGCTCGCCCAGCCCGATCAGGCCCGGCACGTTGATGGGGTCGAAACGGAGCCCAACGATCCGCGTGCCGTCGTACCACGTCGTTTTCGCACCGCTTTGCCGGTCGAACCGAAACACGTACTCCTGCCAGGCGCCTTGCCGTCCGTCGAGCGCGACCGTGGCGCTGTGCGCTTCGTCGAATTTTTCGTCGCCCGCGTGCCGGAAGTAGAGCTGCGCGAATACCGGCGCCGGTGTGCTGCACCACAGATTGAACCGGAAATGCGTGACGCGCGCGGGATCGAACGGCACGACGTCGAGCAGAATCGAGGGATCGGTGCCGTGCGACGTCAATCGACTGGTCGCGACGTATCGTCGGTCGAGCGTGAGTTGATGAAACAGCGTCGCGCGGGGTCCCGGCAATCGGAAGCGCGCGATCGGCCGGCCGCGGTCGTTCGCGAGTCGTGCCCGCACGAAGTGCCGCAGCGATTCCGGCACGTGGGGCTTCAAGCGCTCGGCGTACGGGTACCAGAACGACGCCGCGTAGTGCGGCGCGGGTCGCGTGATGCTCGCGAGCGGCGAGGGCGGCGCGGAATCGGTCGTCGCGAGCTCGTCGAGCCGTCGCATCGCGTCGACGCTCGCTGGTTCGGCGCCGATCACCGGCGACGCGCGCGCCGCTTCGTCGTGCAGCTCGGCGTAGGGGCGCGACGCGGCATACGTCGACGCGAGCTCGGGGATCCGCCGCGCCATCTCGACGAGCGCCGACGTATCCCGGGCGAACCGAGCGATTTCTCGCGCCGCGTCGCGTTCGCCTTCGACGAGGATCGCATACGGCGCGTCGCGCAGGCGATCCAGGTACGCGCCGTCCCGTCGAGCGATGACCGGCACTTTCGCGGCGAGGAGCTCGCTCAGCGTGTAGGAAAACGTCTCGGGCCACGGAGAGAGGAGCACGCCGACGTCGATGTCCGTCTCGACGAGGCGCTTCACGATCGCGTCGCGGTCGTACGGCCCATGTCGAACGACGCGACCTTCGCCGCGCCGGGCGAGCGCACCGAGCGCGTCGTCGAATCCGAACAGATCGGTGCGACCGAAGACGTGCCACTCGACGCGCTCGTTCCGGGCAAGCTCGAGGAGCTGCAAATACGCCGCCGACCCCTTCGAGGCGTACGCGACTTGTCCGACGAACGCGACGCGGAGCGGTCCGGCGCGCCGCGCCGTTCGCGCCGTCACGGGGGCGGCGTCGTAGCCGTGCGGAATGACCGCGATGCGTTCGGGGGCGATCCGGAGCAGATTTTGGGTGATCTGCGCGGCGCTCGCCGTCGGAAAGACGACCCGGAGCGCGTGCTCGAAGAGCGTCTCGAAGAGCCGGCGATGCTCGTCGACGAACCGGATCGGGTCGTCGGGCAGTCGCTCTCCGACGTCGGCGAAGAGCGCCCGCTGACAGCGGAGCACCTGGCTCGCGTCGCACTTGGATGCGGGGCAGCAGCGCGTCGTCGTCGTGCGGTCGAGCAAATTGAAGCTCGGGCACGACGGGTAGAAGTCGTGAACGGTGACGAGATACGGCAATTTTCGCTCGTTGAAGAGCCGGAACGCGCCGACGGGCAGGAACATGGCGTGGTGCACGTGGGCCCATCCGATGCGAAACAAGTCGAGCACTTCGGCGATCACGAGCGCCGCCTCGGTGTGTTCGTGGCAAAACCGCTCCGGCGCGCTGCCGAGCAAGAATCGATAACGGACGGCGCAGTCCACTTCCGTGTCGAGGATCTCCGCGGCTTCGAGGGCGCCATCGACGGGGTAGAGCAACACTGCGCGCGGATAGCCGAGCGCGCGGACCAGATCGAGCACGGCGTATTCGACGCCGCCCGGAGACGCGGCGAACGGGTTCGCGTGAAGGACGAAGAGCGGCGCGGGACTCAGCCGATCCGAACGGCGCGCGAGGTGCCGTCGAATGCGCGCTTGCACCGGTTCGAGCGGATTTTCCGCGACGAACCGCGCGACGGCGGGGTGAAACGCCGGATGCCGGCGTGCGAGCACGCTCGCGTGGCGCGCTTCGAGCTCGTGGCCGAGATCGCCGAAGGACGCTTTACCGGCGTGCCAGACGTAAACGTCGTCGGCGAGCACCGTCGTGCGGCCGACCTCGCGCGCGCGCTCGCCGAAGTCGTTTTCTTCCCCGAAACCGCGGCCGAAACGTTCCTCGTCGAACACGCCGATCTGCGCGATCAGATCTGCGCGGACGTACATGCAGAACCCATGCGGCGTGACGAGCTCGGGGTGCGAGCGATCGCTCACCGTCGCGACGAGCGCGGCCATTTCCGTCGCCGTCACCCCGGGCGGCAGCGCGTTCTCGACGCAAAAATCGGGCACGCTGCAGATCGTCGCGTTATTCGACACGGGCGACGCCATCGCGACGTGTTCGCCGGAGTACGCCGCGCGATGGAGGCCGTCGAGAAACCCCTCGAACACCTCGGTGTCGCTGTTCAAGAGGAGCACGTCGCGCCCGCCCGCATGCCGCATGCCGCGGTTCGCCGTCCCGACGAACCCGAGGTTCTCGACGTTCGACAGGAGGATCACGCCGTCGTGCTTCGCCGCGAACGCCGCGAGCTCCGGCAAGAGGAGCGGATCCGGGCTCGCGTCGTCGATGATGACGAGCCGGGTGTCGCCCGTGGCGTGTCGAACGACGCTGTCGATACAGCGCATCGTCAGATCGCGCGCGCCGTAGACCGGAACGACGATGTCGACGCCGCGCCGCACTGCGAGATCGTGTGCCGGTTCCGTCGCGTTTGCCGCATTCGCGCGGTTCGTCGCGCTCGGCGTGCGCGCGGCGCGCACGATGGCGACCACGTCGCGCACGGCGCTCCGCGCGCCGGTGATGGGCGCCAAGGGAACGACGCGCCCGGCGTCGTCGCGCACGCGGGGGTCGACGACGCGCGGCGCGGGTCCGCTCGCGGTGCGCGCGTAGCCGCGCAGGATGCGCCAGAGGTTGCCGCGCACGGCGCGCTCGGAATACGACGCTTCTACGGCGCGCCGCGCGGCGCTTCCGACGCGACGCGACGTTTCCGGATCGAGCGCGGCGAGCAGGGCTCCCAC
>DATBBD010000016.1:0-2437 GCA_036271175.1 Polyangiaceae bacterium
AGCAAGAGGACGAGCTCGGCGATGCCGCCCGTCGCGCGATGGACCTCGACCATCGCGTCGAGAATTTCTCGGCGAAGTCCGGATTGGCCGGCGGAAGCGTCGAGCGCGCGCTTCAAGACGGTCAGCGCCTCGGCGTTCTTGCTCTCCTTCGCGAGCGTCTGCCCTAAATCCTTCAGCGCCGGACCGAGCGCGCGGTTGTCGCCCGCGGCGGCTTTCACGATTTCTCGATACTCGACCTCGGCGCGCTCGAACTCACCGCGGACGTAGAGCTCACGTCCGAGCTCGGCGCGCGCGAAAAAAGAGCCCTTCGCGCGTCGGACGATTTCCTCGGCGTAATGCTTCGCGCCGTCGAAGTCGCGTAAATCGAGCGCGAGGCCGAGGAGGGCGTGGAGGAGCTGCTCGCGATCGGTGTCCACGGTTACGTTCGCGAGCGCTTCGTCGAAGTACCGGCGTGCCGCGGCTTTGTCGCCCTGATCGGCGAGCAGCCGTCCGAGCGCGAGCACCGCGACGGGGTTCTTCGGTGAGTCCGCGATTGCGCGCTGGTAAGTCGCGACCGCGCGGTCGGGCTCGGCGTTGCCTCGATACGCGGCGGCCAACACGACGAGTGCGGCGTAATGATCCGGTCCCGGTTTGTCCGCGCGCGCCGACAACTCGTTGACCAACTGGTCGAGGTTGCCGTCGCGCTTCCTATACAGCTCGACGAGTCGCTCGAGCGGGAAGGGTTCACCCGGCCGACCGAGCGCGAGCGCCGTGTAGCGCACGATGAGTGCGTCGGTGGATTTGTCGCCCTTGTCGGTTTTTTCGGTCGAATCGGAGGTCGTTGGCGGCGCCGCGCCGGAGGGCGAGCGCGCCACACCGGGCGCTCGCGGCTTGGGCGATGCAGCTCCCCCCGCGTGAGGCGTCGGGTGTTTTCCCGCGTGCCCACGGCCGAAAGGGTTGAAATCCGCCGTCGCCGTCGACGCCACACCGAGCGACGCGGCGAGCGACGCCACACCTAGAGACCGGAGGGTCAGCGCTCGGGCGAGGGTGCGCGCGCGAAGCACTCGTCGAGCCTACGCCGGCCGCCGGAGCCGGGCCAGCACGCTCGCCGAACGAGGGGGCCTCAAGGGTCGAATCTGGCGGCCGTTCATTCCTTCGATGCCCCTCTTTTCCGAGACGCCCGAGCCATCGCGACGACGCCCCGCGCGGCTCAGCTTATTCGGGCACTCCTTCCTTCCCCTCGTTCACACACGGCGACCGAGTCACGGCCCGTCTCTGCCGCCCGCCGAAGCTCCACCCCAGCGCAAGCGACCCTGGCGATCGATCGGCGCGGTGGCTTGCATCGCGATGGCGGCGTTGGTTTGTACGCGAGAGCGCACCTCACGGCCGCCCGAAATCGTGAGCGGTCGCGCGTCGCCGAGAAGGACGAAATCAGGGGCCGAGGAACGGTGGTGGCCGGGAGCCGCGACCGTCACGTTCGACGCGTCGCTCGACGACATCGATCCGACTGCGAAAGACGCCATCGGAAAAGCGTTCGGAACGTGGCTGGTCTCCGACGCCAAGCTTCCCGCGCTCACTTTCGATTCCGGGTCGCGCGCGCCGGTCGTGCCGACGACCCAGGACGGCGAAAATCGAGTCTACTTCGCGCCCATCACCATTCCGAATCAAGAAAATGCGCTCGCGATCACGCTCGCGTATTCGGACGCAGATACCGGACAGATCATCGAGGCCGACGTCATCGTGAACGCGCGCTATCCGTTCGGCGTCCTCTCGCCGCCGGCGAGTGACGAAGGCGGCGACGACGACGCGAATGGTGGCAACGACGACACTGCGGGATCGAACGGCGACGTCGGATCGACGACGCAAGCGCTCGCAGGTTCGGCGAAGTCGCCGAGCTGGTGTAGGGGGCGGTACGACCTCCAAAGCGTCATGAGTCACGAAGTGGGACATTTTTTCGGGCTCGGCGAAGACATGACGAATCCCGACGCAACGATGTTCTTCAGTACGAATCGCTGCGAGCTCGAGAAACGCGATCTAAGCGCGCCTGACATTCAGGAAATGTCCGCCTTGTACGCGGCCGATCCTCCCGGCTTCGCGACCCCGGCAGAAGCGTCACACTGCTCCCTTTCGCGTCACCGAATCGCTCGATCGAACGACGTTTCGATGGGCATCGGCTTCTTGGGTTTCGCGATGGTGTGGGGTGCGCGTCGTCGCGCGCGACATCATGTCGCACGTGTCTGAATCCGAAGGCCGATTCGCATCCACGCGAGAGCTAGGGCTAGAGCGAGAGCTAGAACGGGGGCGGGGATGAGGCAGCAGAGGCAGAGAGTGGGACGACGAACTGTTCGCTTTCGCAACAGCGTCGAGTCTCTGTGTCGAATGGATTGGTCATGGCGAGGCGAGGCGAGGCGAGGCGAGGGCGAGGGCGAGAGCTGAAAACGGACCACCACGACGTGCG
>DATBBD010000017.1:0-1549 GCA_036271175.1 Polyangiaceae bacterium
TGAGGCGGATCTCGATCGGATCTTTGCGGGGATGCAGTCCACCATTCTTCGGATGATCGGTGAGCTCGCGCTGCGAAGCCCGCCGGCGAATTCCGAGACCGCAGAGTCCGAAGTGGCCGCTCCGGACGTCGCTGCTCCGACCGTGGTGCCCGACGCTCCGCCGTCGCGCGAAATGTTGAAGCCCACGCCGTAGGCGACCGCCCTCGTCGGCGAGCGTCGCTCGGCGATGGCGCGGTCGCTTCGCAGAAATCAGCCGGCGGGGGGTGCTGCAGGGGCGGCCGATGCCGAGCCCACGGGCGCGTCTGCTGCAGGCGCTTTCGGGGACGGCGAGCCGCCGACGAGCGCGTAGATCAGCGCGGCCAAAAATAAGCCCAACCCCAGGAGGGGAAGCCAGAGCGGAGTTCGCGGCTCGTCGGGCGCGAGCTCGTCGTCGTTCGATGATTCGCCGTGGTCGGTGGACACGGGGCGAACGGTACACGAACCGTTGCCCCGACATGAAGCCCGACTATTCGAAGGGGTTTTTTAGGCTCCGGGCGAGCCCGCCCGCAGGCCGCGCCGTCATGTGAACCTTCGTTGCCGCGACGTGGTGCGGCTGCAACGTCGAGACGCCGTTCTTCGAATTTGTCGCCGAAGAAGCCGAGTCGACCGGGTCGGCGGTCGGGGTCGCGATCTCCGGCGCGTGAACCACTGGGGGAGCCGGCGGCGGCGTCGAAACGACGACACGCGGGGGGGGCGTCACGACCATCGGAATGGGCGCGGGCTTCGTGCCGCTCAACGCGAGCATCGCCACGAGGCCGAGCACCCCGATGACGGCCCCGCCCGCGACGAGCACCGGAGGGCTCAAGGGACGTTGCCTTCTTACGGTGATGACCCTGGCGCGAGAGCCACCCTCGAAGACCGGGACCGGCGGGAGCTCGACGGCACCGCGCGGAGCCGGCGCGGCGGACGGCCCTGCCGAAAGGGCGTCCCCGCCGCCTTTCTTCCATTCGAGCCACGTCGTTTGAAGCGAGCTCCCGGTAATGTCTTCGCGGACGTCGCGCTCTTCGAGCCACCGCGCGAGGCCTTCGCCGAAATCGCGCATCGAGTACCAGCGGCGATCGGGATCCTTTTGCATCCCCCGCTCGAGGATCCCCCAGAGGTCTTCGTCGCCCGCGTTGAGCGTCGTGATCGGCGTCGGCGGGTTGGCGATGATCGAATAGAGCACCGCGTTGTAGTTCTTTCCCTCGAAGGGCGATCGCCCGGCGATGGTCTCGTAGAGAACGACCGCGAGCGCCCAGATGTCGGCGCGATGATCGACGTCGTCGCCGCGGGCTTGCTCGGGCGACATGTACAGCGGACTGCCGAGCAAAGCGCCGCTCTTGGTCAGACGAAGCGACTGCGGCTTTTCGAGCTTCGCGACGCCGAAGTCGACCAATTTCGGCTGGATTTGGCCATCCTCGGTCTTGGCGAGAAAGACGTTCTCGGGTTTCAGGTCGCGATGGACGATGCCCTTCGTGTGCGCGACGGTGAGCGCGTGCGCGATGGGCAAGAGCGTACGGACGGCCTTGAT
>DATBBD010000018.1:0-3928 GCA_036271175.1 Polyangiaceae bacterium
CGTAGAACGTGGAGGGCGCCTCACCCGCACCAAGGCTCGATTTTCATCGCGGGCGTCGCTCGACGCCGCGCTTCGAAACATCGCGCAGTACGCCGGTCGCCCCCTCGACTCCGAGCACCCGATCCTCGAAGGGCATTTGCCGGACGGCTCCCGGGTCCAGGCCATGATTCCGCCGGCGTCCCCTGATGGGCCGACCGTCGCGATCCGGCGGTTTTCGCGCGATCGACTCACTATCGCCCGGCTGATCGACGGCGGCGCGTTGACCGCGGACGCTGCCGACTTTCTGTCCGAGCTCGTCTCGGCGAAGCGGAACATCGTCGTCGCTGGCGGGACCGGTTCGGGCAAGACGTCGCTCTTGAACGCGCTCTCGTCGTTCGTGCCGCCGGACGAGCGCATCGTCGTTCTCGAGGACGTGCGCGAGCTCGACTTGGCCGGCGACCACGTCGTTCGGCTGCTTGCCAGCGGTGGAGATCGCCGCGGGCGCGGGCGCTTGACGATCCGCGAGCTCTTCAAGGCGAGCCTCCGGCTCCGTCCCGATCGCATCGTGGTCGGCGAGATCCGCGGCGAAGAGGCGGTCGACCTGGTGCAAGCCATGACGTCCGGCCACGGCGGCTGCCTCTCGACGCTCCACGCCACGCACCCCATCGATTCCCTGCGCCGGCTCGAGACGATGGCGCTGATGAGCGGGCTCGAATTGCCGCTCGCCGCGCTGCGCGCCCAGGTCGCGTCGGCAATCGACGTCATCGTGCAGACCGCGCGCTTCCGTGACGGCAAGCGCGGCGTGACGGACATCGTCGAGGTCGTCGGCACCGACGACGGCGGCGCCTACCAGCTCTCCGAGTTGTTCACGCGCGGCCCGAGCGGAACGGGCAACCTCGTTCGCCCGGGTGGCGCGGGGCCGCGCGGTGCGCCCGAAGGAGCCGGCGTTCGCCCTTCCGGCGCAACGCGAGTCCGAGTGGCGGAGAGGTCGTCGTCGCCATGACGTTGCACCTCGAGCTCATTCGCGGTCGCTCGAACGACGGGACGCGCCTTCTCGACGCGCCGGGGGCCTTCGTCGTCGGTTCCTCGGTTCGCAGCGATTGGCGAGTCGTCGCGCGCGGAGTCCGTCCGAGCCACTTCGTCCTGTCGTGGGACGGCGTCGCGCTGGTCGTTCAAAGCGCCTGCGAGCCCGGCGCCGTCGAGGTCGACGATCGCGTCGTGACCACGCCGTTTGCCATAACTGGAGCGGCCCAAGTCAGGTTCGGCGAGGCCGTCGTGCGCGTGCTCCCGACCCCCGTTCGCGACGATACGCCGACGTTGATTGCGTCGCTCGGCGACGAGCCGTCCAACGACGACTCATCGAACGACGTGACGCGCATCATGCAGGTGGTTCGCCCTTCCGTGGTCGCGCCGCCACTTCCCTCGGACGTCGGCGAGGACGCCGCGGCGGTTCCGAGCGCGGGCGCGGAGACGTGTCGTGAAGGCGTCACTCCGGCGCCTCACTCGTTTGTCACCGAGGAGATCACCGACCTCGAGCTGGAAAGCGTCGGTCGTTTCCGGTCTCTTCGTGCGCTCGCTCTGGCGTTTGCGGCGCGGCCGCGATGGGTCGTCGGCGGAGCCGCAGTGGCCGCGTCGACGTTCGTCGGTTCCGCGTGGGCCGTCCACGCGCACCGTGCCTCCGTCGCCCACGACGCGGCCGCCCCGCTCGTCGCGAGCGCGTCTCCCGCGAGCGCGGCCGTCGCGACGCCGTCTCGCACGAATGCGCCCGCCGCGACGGTCGCCACGGTCGTGCCGGCGGCGACGACGGCGACGACGGTCCCCACTCTGCCGCGGCCTGCCGAGCAGAGCGCCCACCCCTCGACAACTTCGGCGAGCGTCGTCGGGGGAGCAACCGAGGCGTCTCCGATGTCGCCGGACCTCGCGGCGAAGCTCCTCGCCGCGGGTGAACACGACGACGCGGAGCGCGCGTATGCCGCGCTCGCGAAACGGTATCCGGACGAACCGGTCTATCGCGTCATCGTGACCGCGCTCTCCGACGACTCGTCGATCGCGGCGCGAGGGGAAGGGACGGAACGATGAGCGGTGCAGTGCGTCGGCGATGGGCGGCGCCGGCCGTCGTGCTAGCGGCCTTCGCGAGCGCGTGCGGGGCGCCTCGGGTTCATTCGTACGCGGTCGCGCTCCAGGCGCGCGCGGACGACGTCGCGCCACTCGGTGGCGTGCGAGTCCTCGTCGAGGGAAAAGCGATCGGCGTCACCGACGCGGACGGGCGGCTCGCGACGGAGATTTCCGGAACCGAGGGACAGAACGTCGCTCTCGACGTCGCGTGCCCGGAAGGGTTCCGCGATCCGCCGCGAGACGTGTTGAAACTCACCGGTTTTCGGTCGGTCGGGAACGAGCCGGCGCGCCTCGTCGTGTCGGCGACATGTCGGCCGCGTCGCCGGCATGTGGCCATCGTGGTGGACGCTGACGGGAAAGCGTCGTTGCCGGTCTTGGTCGACGGCGTTCATCGCGCCGACACCGACGAAGCGGGCGTCTCGCATCTCGTGGTCGACGGCGAACCGGGGTCGCTCCTTCGCGTCGGGCTCGACACCTCGACGCGACCCGATCTCTTGCCGCGAAACCCGGTCCGGCAATTTCAACTCGGCGATCGCGACCAAGTGGTCCTGGTCTCCGAGCATTTCACGGCGCGCGTCGTGCGCCGTCCGAGCGACCCAGTTCGTCCCGCCGCCGTTCCTTACCGCATCAGGTGACCCATGAATCAAGCCGATCCCATTCCGCGTTACGAGTTCGGTTCGTGTTCGGAAGAGTCCGCGGTCGTTCGCGTGTGCCTCGGCGCGCGAGTCGGGACGAGGGGGTTTCGTCGCGTCGTGTCGATCTGGTCGCTTCACGAGGTCGCCCCGAGCGAACCGGAAGCGCAGCGCCGATTTGCCGATGCCGCCGTCCGCTTCGCGGGCACGCCGCATTCCGCGGTTCTCGGCGCCGAAGACGTGTTCGGAATCGGTGGGCGGATCTTCGTCGCGACGCAGCCGTTTCGCGGCAAGCCGCTCGCTCGGACGCTCGAGGCGCTGGTCGCCGCGGGACGGCCGGTTTCCGTCGACGCGGCGTGCGCATTCGTCGGTCACGTCGCCGAAGCCGCTGCGGCGGCGCTCGCGAGTCATCGCGGTCGAGCGTCGTTCTGCGGGATCTCGCCGGAGACGGTTTGGGTGGGTTCGGACGGTTACCCGACGATCGTGCCCGGCTTGGGCTCGATCTCGGGTCGCGAGCTCGGCGCCGTCCGCCGCTCGCATCCGAGTCGCTATCTCGCGCCCGAGCTCGAATCCGGAGGCGAATCCGACGAGCGCGCGGACGTCTATGCGCTCGCTGTCCTTCTTTGGGACCTCCTCGCGATGGGTCGCACGCGCGCTCCGGACGATCTCGCGACGACGAACGAAGTCGTCGCGATCACCGGGGACCGATTGGTTCGGATCGCGATGCGGTCACTCGCGGCGCGCCCCGACGATCGCCCGCCGACGCTCGCGGCGTTCGCGACGGAAATATTCGAGGCCGTCCCTCTGGCCCGAAGCGCGCGTCCGGTGCTCGCCGCCGGAGTCGTTCGTCTCGACGAACTCACGACGTCCGAGCTCGAGCCCGAGGCCGCACCGCTGCGTCCGCTCCCGGCGCCGATCCGGCGATTGAAGCCCGCCGCTCCCAGCGCGCCTCGTCGCGGGCCTCCGCGTCCGGCCGCGAAGTCCGTCCCGCCCGAAACGCCGCGGTTTTGTTTGATTCGAGGCGACGCCAAGTCGCCCCTGTTGAGCCTCGCACCCCCGTCGACGAGATGGGTCGTGGGGCGATCGCACTCGGCGGATTTCGTCGTCGATGATCCGGACGTGTCGCGCGAACACTTCGAGGTCGTTCACGAAGGCGGTGCGTATCGGCTCTACGATCTGGGAAGCAAGAACGGGCTGTTGAT
>DATBBD010000019.1:0-19150 GCA_036271175.1 Polyangiaceae bacterium
CCGCCGACGACCGCGTGCGGATGGATGCGATTGCGACGCCCGAGGCGCGCGGGGCCGAGCACGGTCGCGTGCGGGAAGAGCTCCGTCCCTTCGCCGAGCTCGACGTCGGGCCCGACGACGGCAAGTGGACCGACGACGACGCCTTCGGCAAGCCGAGCGGCCCTGTCGACGACCGCGGTGGGGTGAACCCGCGCGCTCATTATACTAGACGTCGCGATCCACGATCGACGCCAGGAGCTCGCCTTGGGCGCAGAGCACGCCGTCCACCGTCGCTTCGCCGCGCAGCTTCCACACGTTCGAGCGGTGGTGCATCACCTCGACGAACAGATCGAGTCGGTCGCCCGGAGTCACTGCGTGGCGGAACTTCGCCTTGTCGATACCGAGGAAATACATGAGGCTCGTCCTCACGTCGAAGGGCTCGGTCGCATACGCGAGGATGCCGCCGATCTGCGCGAGCGATTCGATGATGAGCACGCCCGGCATGATCGGGCGCCCGGGGAAGTGCCCTTCGCACCAGGGCTCGTTGCAGCTCACCATCTTGTGGCCGCGGATGGTCTTGCCCGCGATGATTTCCGTGACGCGATCGACCATCACGAACGGATAGCGATGTGGCAAGAGTTCGAGGATCTTGCCGATGTCGATCTGCACGGAGCCGCGCGAATTCAAGCGCCTCGCCTTTTCCTTTCCCCGAGAAGGGACGCCCAGGCTCTGAGCCAGCGCGCCTTCGGGACAGCAGGGAATCCTGCCACGGTGGAGCCCGGTTCGACATCCCCGATCACGCCGCTCTTCGCGGCGATGCGCGCACCGTTCCCGACCTCTGCGTGATCGGTCACCCCCGCCTGCCCACCGACGAGCACGCGCTCGCCGAGGCGCGCCGAGCCGGCGAAACCCGCCTGAGCCGCGACGATCGTGCCGCTTCCGATTTCGACGTTGTGCGCGACGTGCACGTGGGCGTCGAGCTTCACCCCGCGCCGGAGCACGGTGGGCGAAAGTGTGCCGGCATCGACGGTCGCGAGCGCGCCGATCTCGACGTCGTCCTCGACGATGACGCCGCCGAGCTGCGGCATGCGGAGGAGCTCGCCCGCCGGCCCCGTCACCCAACCGAAGCCGCGATGACCGACGACCGCGCCCGGACCCACGACGACGCGCGCGCCGAGGCGTGAGCCGCCGTAGACGATCGCGCGCGGTTCGATGGTGCACTCGCGCCCGACGATCGCGCCCGACAGGACGACGGCGAATGCGCCGATGCTCGCCGTTGGATCGACAACGGCGCCCGGTTCGACGAGCGCGTCCGGCGAGACGCCGCGCGGCGCGCCGGGCTCGGCGAGCGCGCCGAGGATGCACGCGACGACCCACTTGGGGTGCGCGTGCAGCCAGCTACGCTGGGGTTCGATGCGGTCGCGGAGGTCGAGAGAGGCGAGGATCACCGCGGGGCTCGCGAGCGCGACGTCGAGGCGCTTGGACGACGTGACCACGACGAGATCTCGCTCGCGCGCGGCGTTCTCCGGGGTGACGAGCCGGGAGATCCGGCGCGCTTGCGCGCTGGGCCCGATCTCACCGCCGTAGAGTCGCACGTAGTGCGAGACGAGTCGTGCGGCCGGAAGCTCGACGCCGAAGGTCGAGTCCGGGTCTGTCGCGACGCGGTCCGTGGACCCTCTCGACCGAGAGCCGCTCAGGGCTTCTTAGGAAGCGGCGGCGTGGCCGCGCCCGCAGCCGGCGCTGTGTCCGCGCTCTGGTTGTATTCGCTGATCACGCGGTCGGTGAGATCGAGATCGGTGCGGTGATACGGCACCGCTTGCTTGTCGATGATCACGTCGTAGCCGCTCTGAGTCGCGATCTTGCGGATGATGCCCATCGTCTTCTGGAAGATGGGTTGCGTCAGCTCGCTCTGCTTCTTCTGGAGCTCCTTGTTGTATTCGACGAATACCGTCTGGAGCTGCGCCATGTCTTTTTGCCACTTGTCGACGCGGTTCTCGAGCGCCTGCTTGCTGAGGACGTCCTTCTGCTTCTCGATGTCCTCGCGCTCCTTCTGAAGCTCGGTCTGCTTGTCGTCGAGCTCGCGCTGGCGCTTGTCGAAATGCTTCTTCAGCGTCGCTTGTGCGCGGAGGCCGTCTTCGGTCTCCATCACCGCGCGCTGAGTGTCGACGACGGCGATCTTCATGTCGGCGAGTGCGGACGTCGCAAAGGTCCCGCAAAGAAAGGTGGCGGCCGCGGCAATCGCTAGAAGTCGTTGAAACGCTCTCATGGCTGGCGGGGGATTAGCCCCCGGCGAGCGTCGACGTCAAGGCGACGCGAAGGGGTTTGCATCGGTCTTCGAAGGCTGAACATCCTCGCAGAGGGCGAAATGGGCGCCGTCTTTGGGATTTCTTCGGTCCGCCCGAGCCCTTCGACGGAAGCGTTCTATCCTCGCGGCATGGCCGGGAGCTCCGGACCCCCTCCGCCCAACCTGCGCACGTTGAGCCTCAGCGACGAGAATGACGGCTTGGCCGCCGAGGTCGCGGAGACCGTGCGCCGCAAGTATCGCCCGGCGCTCACGGTCATGTCGGGCGAGAGCGTCGGCACGCGCGTCACGGTGCAGGGCAATCTGTTCATCGGGCGCGACCCCAAGGCGGAGCTCGTGCTGCCCGATCCGGGCGTCTCGTGGCGCCACGCGATGCTCGAAGATCGCGGCGGCGCGTGGGTCGTCGTGGATCTCGGCAGTACCAACGGCGTCGCCATCAATGGACGCAAAGAGCCCGCGGCGGAGCTTCGTCACGGCGACAAGCTCAAGTTCGGGACGACGCTCGTTCGCTTCGAGGTTCAAGACGAAACCGACGAAGCCTATTCGGAGTTCGTCGCTCAGCTCATTCACATCGACGATCTGACCGGGCTCTATCTTCGTCGCCGCTTCGACGCCGAGCTCGGGCAACTCCTGACGACCGCCGCCGTCGGTCGCACGTCTGTCGGCCTCCTCGCGATGGATCTCGACGGCGTGAAGGGCATCAACGATCAGCACGGCCATCTCTTCGGCGCGTACACCATCTCCGAAGCCGGCAAGCTGGTCGGCGAGATCGTCAAAGGACGCGGCATCGCGTGCCGCTTCGGGGGCGACGAATTCATCGCCGCGCTTCCGAAGCACGACATCGCCGCCGCGCGCGAGGTCGCCGAGGAAATCAGAACGCGCGTCGCAAGCCACGTGTTCGAGAGAGAAGGGGTGGTGCTCAAACCGGGCATGAGCGTCGGCGTGGCGGCGTATCCCGCCCTGCCCTCGAAGCCGGACGCGACGGAACTCTTTCGATACGCCGACGAAGCGCTCTACTTGGCGAAGCGGACGGGGAAGAATCGGGTGTGCGTCGCGACGGAATTGCCGAAGTAGGGGGCGACGCCCGCGCGCAGCGCGGCGCCGCTCATCCCCTAAATCAACAAATCATCCGCCACTGACGCTTCTTCGGCCACGATGCTCGCCGTCTCTTCGTCGCGCTTCACGGCGAGTTCGTACAATTGCGCGAGCAGCGTGGGGTGCTCGCGGACGATCTCCATGAAGCGCTCGCGCGGGAGGTGCATCGCGACGGTCGGGTGGTCGGCGACGACTTGGGCGTTCGAGGGGCGGCGGAGGACGAGCGACACTTCGCCGACGACTTCGCCGACGCCGAGGTGGGCGATGACGACGCGTTCTTCGTCGTCTTTGCGAACGACGCGCACTTGGCCCGAGGCGACGACGTAGAGGCCGTCGGCTTGGGCGCCTTGTGAGATCAGGACGTCGTCGGTCTCGAAGGTGCGGGCGTTGAAGCGTTCGATGAGCGCTTGGCGCTCGCCGGCGGAGAGGGGCTGCAAGAGGGCGCTGGTGCGGATCAAGTTCGCGACCATGCGGCGTTGGCAGTAGCTCGCGACGGTCTTGGCGACTTCGGGGGAACGACTCGCGACGTCGTCGAGCGCCTCGACGCGGATGATGAGGACGATGCTCGGGCGCGCCGCAACGACGTTGGCCGCGCGCGGCGACCGCGAGAGGAGCGCCATTTCGCCGAACAAGGCGCCGTTGCCGAGCCGGGCGAGCAAGACCGATCCGCCGGCAGGAGCGTCCCGCACGACCTCGAGCTCGCCGCGAGCCAGCACGAACGCCTCGGCGCCTTCCGCACCTTGCTCGATGACCGACTCGTCGGCTTTGATGCGCCGCACTTCGAAGGCCTCGATGAAGGCGCGTAACGCGGGCGCGCTGAGCGACGAAAAGAGGCTTTGCGGCGAAACCGACGGCGGCGCGGTGCGCTGACTGCGATCGCCGTCGAGCGCTTCGCGCGCGTAGTCGAGCACGGACTTCACTTCGTCGATCAAATGATCGCCGACCAACGTGGCGGCGAGCGGGTGAACTTCCTTCGGCGGCGCGAGCGCGGGCGCGGGGTTCGGCCGGAGCTGGGGCGAACCCTTCGCATACGCCGTCGCCGTTGCTTCGGCTCTCGCCGCGGTGTCGGCCCCGAGCGCGGTGAGGCGCGACAACGCCGCGATCGCCATCGGGAGATTGCCGAGGTCCGCCGCACGATCGGCGGCGATCTCGAGCGCCGCGATCGCCTGTTCGTGTTTTTCGAGCTCCTCGAGCGCTTCGGCGAGCACGAACAGGGCGGGGGCCGACGTGAGATCGTCTTTGACGACCGCCGCTGCCCACCGAACGGCGCCCTCGGCGTCGTCCTCGGCAAGGAGTCCGAGCGCCCGATCGAGCGGGGGCTCGGTGCTCGACGCGGAAGGCAGGGGGGGCGGTCTCACCATCACCGCCGACCTTAGAGCGCCCCGCATTCGAGTGGAAGGCCGCCGTTTCCGACCCTCCAGCGGGAGCGCAAGGTTACGAGCGCGATCGAGAGAGCGCGGCGCTCATGGCGTCCGCCGTGGCTCGAACCACGGGAATGACGCTCGGGTAGTCCATGGCCATCGGCCCGATCACGCCGACCGCGCCGATCGGCAAGCCGTCGGCCTCGTAGCGCGTCGCGACGAAGCTCACGGGCGAGCCCACGCGATCGGCCGTTTCCGCTCCGAGAAAGACCTGCACGCGATCCGTCTCGATGATCCGCGCGAGGAGCACGACGAGCCGCTCGCGCTCCTCGAGCGCCCGCACGAGATCGCGGAGCTGTTCGGCCGTGTCGAACTCGGGTCGCTCGATGAGCCGCGCTTGACCCTCGATGATGATCTGGGGCTTGCCGTCAGCGGCGCCGATCGCCGCGTTGAGGAGCGAGACGCCGAACTCGCGCAAGATCCGGAGTTCGTCGCGTTGCTCGTTCAAGGTGCGCGCGAAATGATCGCGGACGCCGGAGAGCGTTCGCCCTTCGAGCGCGTCTTCGAGCATGTTGTGGAGGCGCGCGAGCTCGACGTCGGTCGGAACCGATTCGAGTTGCACGAAGCGGTTCTCGACGGTGCCGTCGGAAAAGACGATCACTCCGAGGAGCTCGCCGGGTCGCGTTCGCATGAAGCGCAGCGCCTGGAGGGTGCGCTCCGGCGTCGGGGCTCTGACGAGCACCGCTGCGGCTTGGGTCATGTCGCTGAGGAGACGCCCGGCGCCGCGAAAAATGTCGGTGCCCTGTTTCATGTCACCGAACCACGCGGCGATCCGCGACGCGTCGTCGGCAGAGAGCCGGCGGAGGCGCATCATGGCGTCGATGAAGAGACGGAACGCGGACTCGGTCGGGACGCGACCCGCCGACGAATGCGGCTGACAAAGGTAGCCGCGCTCGTCTAGGTCGGACAGAACGTTGCGAATGGTCGCCGGCGAAAGGTCGAGCCCGTACTTCTTCGCGAGGGTTCGACTTCCGACAGGCTCACCGGTCGCCGTAAACTCGGTGACGATGGCGCTGAGGATGGCGCGCTCCCGTTTGGAGAGGCCTGTCACGAGCTAAAACTTTGGTGCGAACCGGCTCCGTCGTCAACGTAACGGGATTTCGGCCGGCGCTCGGTGCCGGCTTGGCCCTCGGCGTGGCATTGGCCGCTGGCGCGGTGATTTGCCTGCTTTCCCGCGGCGCTTACGCGGACGGACCCGAACCGCCTCCGGCCACCGATGCCCCGACGAGCGCCGCGGCGCCCGCGCCGAAACGACACGAGCCGGCCAAAACGCCGTCCCGGCGAACCTCCTCGAGTCGAAAAAAGACGGCCCGCCGACGGCCCCGGACGGCAGGGAGTCGCTCTAAAAAAAGAAGCCGGAGCAAGGATCGACCCCCTGCGTTCCCGGCCGATGGCGATCAGACGCGCGCGAGTCGATACGCGCGCCTCATGCCGAGCGAGTGTCGCGCGGAGCTCGCTCGGCGAGATATCCGCTTCCATAACGCCGAGGCGTCGCTCGGTGTGCTCGTGCCGATCAGGCTCGATGGACCGGTGAGCGGCGTCACCTACCGCACGGATTACTCCGACCGGGAACGCGCGAAGTTGCCGTACGACGTCTTCGATTGCCGGCTCGTGGTGGCGTTGTCCGACCTCAGCGCCATCCTGCGCACCCACGACATCGACGAAGTGCGCCTGTTTTCCGCGTGGCGTCCTCCGTCGAGGTCTTCTGCGGGAGCAGCACCGGACGAGAAGGAGACGGGGCATCCGGGCGGTCTCGCCGCAGACTTACGGCTCTTCAAGAAGTCGTCGGGTGAGGCGCTCGAGGTCGAGAAGGATTTTCACGGCCAGATTGGCGCGACCCCGTGCGGGCCGGGCGCCGCGCCGCCGTCGCCGTCGACGCCCGCGTCTGTCGAGCTCCGGGCGATTCTCTGTGCGGTAGCCGACGCTCGCATCTTTCATGTGCTCCTCTCACCGGACTTCAACGCCCCCCATCGAAACCATTTTCACGTCGAGGTTCGTCCGGGAGTACGCTGGCTCATCGTGCGATAACGCGGCCGCTCACTTTGCGGCGCAAACCTTGACAGATTTCGGTTAGAAACTGATGATGACCTTCCTGTCCGGAGGAGCCCTGTGACGACCACTCTGCTCGCGGTCGACGATAGCGTCACGATGCGAAAGGTGCTCGAGATCACCTTCGCAGGCGAACAGTTCAAGACCGTGCTGGCCTCGAATGGCCAAGAAGCGCTCGGCCTCGTTCGCAGCGAGCGACCCGCGCTCGTGATCATCGACCACACGTTGCCGGACACGAGCGGCTACGACTTGTGTCAGGAAGTGAAGCGCGCGCTGCCAGGTGTCGCGGTCGTGCTGCTCGCAAGCAAGCAGAACCCGTACGACAAGGCCCGCGGCCAAGCGAGCGGCGTCGACGACTTCGTCGACAAGCCGTTCGACACGCAGAAGCTCATCGACAAGGTCGTGCAAACGCTGCGAGAGCCGCGTGCAGCCGTTCCCGTTGCGGCCGTCGCGGCAGCGCCGGTTGCTGCCGCGCCCCTGGCGTCACCGGTCGTCGCGGCGCGCCCGCGTTCGCAAACGTTGGCCTATGGGACGGCAGCACCACAAAGCGCCGCCGCCGCTTCACCGCCGGCCCCTGCCGTCAGTCCCGCCCGAACCCTCACCGGCAACGTGAGCCCGGTTCGACCCGTCGCCGCCGCTCGCCCGGTGCCGGTTTCGCCGGTTGCGCCCGTGGCTGCAGCGCCCGTCGCGGCGGCTCCTGCCGTCTCACCGGCACGACCTGCCCCCGCGGCGGCGCCGGCGATCCCGATGAACGGGCTTTCGGGCAAGCTCGAAGCCCTCGGACTCACGAGCGATCAGGTTCAAGCGGTGCTCGCGCTATCGCGCGAGGTCGTCGAGCAAGTCGTCTGGGAAGTCGTCCCGGTCCTCGCCGAGACGATGATCAAAGAAGAGCTTCAGCGCCTGACGAGCGAATAGCTCGTTCGCGACGGGTCCACGCGATCGCCCGGAGACCTCGCACGCCGAACCCAATGATTCGGCGCGGCCAGCGAGACTAGTGTCGCGAATCGTCACGCTCCAATGGCGTGACCCGTTTGGACGCGCTTGCCGATTGGCGCCGCTTGCATCGGTGGCGGGGCGAGGCCGCTCCCGCGTGAACTGGTGGGGACACCAACGTTTCCAGCGGACGCACGACGGGCCATTTTTTCGAGCGTCGTGGATCGAAGGCGCGGTTGGAGAAATCGAACGACGCGGCTCGTGCGTACGTTGGTCCGGCGAGGTGTGGGGTGAGCTCGCGGAGGGTCGCGGCGCTTCCGACGCGTCACGCAAAAGTGCGGAATCTCCGCATCATTGAGGGTGCTTGTCTAACTCTGCATGACACGACACGGGTCGCGTCACGGCTCGCCGATCGATCGCTGAACGCGGTGCGTTTCGAATCGTGCGTCGTCGTTGCAACGAACGATGCGCTTAACTACGGTTCCCGGGCGCGAGTGGTCGAGGCGGGTCGATCGAGCGACGAAGATGCATTCAGTGAGCTTTTACTCGCCGCGCTGGCAACGCGGCATCGCGGGGTTTTCGAGTTGGGTGCGATAAGAAGGCTTCTTGCGGTGGAAGACACGCAACTGATCGCGGAGCAATGGGGTCGGCTGCTCGCGCGTCAGGGCATCGAGTTTCTCCACGCGCCGAGCCTCGAGCAGGCGCAGCAACACATCGCCAACTGGTCGAGTACGCCGTGTGACTACGTGTTGCTCGATCTGAAGCTGCCCGACGGCGACGGGGCCGATCTCTTGAATGCGCTGAACGCGCTGAATCCGCGACCGGCGATCGCCGTCATCACCGGTTACTTGAACAGCGATCGATCGCTCGACTTGCATGGTCGCTGCACCATCGCCGTTCCCAAGCCGACCGAGCCGCGTACCTTGCTCGACATCGTCGAGGTGCTCGAGGCGAGCCGTCAATCGCGGCCGCTCGTCGAAGACTTCGCGAAACGATACAAGCTCAGCGAGCGAGAACGAGAAGTGCTCTTCGCGTCGCTGCGCGGGTTGAACAACCAGGAGACGGCCGAAGAGCTCAAGTGCGACCGCGGAACGGTGTCCACGTATTGGAACCGTATCTTCGCCAAGACGGGGTGGCGTTCGCAGCGCGACGTGATCGCGCACCTGTTCCAGCACACGTTCGGCGGCATCAGTGCCGCGTCTCCGCCGTCGAGCAAAAAGACGTCCCACTGACGATCGCCGGGAATTTTCGGTCCTCCGCCGGGCCTCTTGAAATCCCTCGTTCAATGCTAGCTTCCCGGCCGTGATAGGTGAACCCGCCAAGGCCTACGACCCGGCTGAAGTCGAGCAGCGCTGGTATGCGTTCTGGGTGGAGCAAGGCGTTTTCCGCTCCAGCTTGGACCCCGACGACCGGCGCCCGACGTACGTGATTTCGATGCCGCCCCCGAACGTCACGGGGTCGCTTCACATGGGTCACGCCCTGATCGACACCATCCAGGACGTCTTGGTCCGTCACAAGAGGATGCAGGGGTACAACGTGCTCTGGCAACCCGGTGTGGATCACGCGGGCATCGCGACGCAAACGGTCGTCGAACGGCAGCTGAAGCGAGAGGGCAAGACGCGCCACGACCTCGGTCGCGAGGCGTTTTTGGCGCGGGTGTGGAAATGGAAAGACCAGAGCGGCGGACGCATCGTCGAGCAGATGAAGTTCCTCGGCGTTTCAGCCGACTGGGATCGTCTGAAGTTCACGATGGACCCCGACATGTCCGCGGCGGTCCGCGAAGCCTTCGTGCGCCTTTATGAAGAAGGGCTGATCTACCGCGCCACCCGTCTCGTGAACTGGGACGTCGAAGCGCAGACGGTGCTCTCCGACCTCGAAGTGGACAACGAAGAGAACGTCAACGGCGAGCTCTACGAGTTCGCGTACCCGGTGATCGACGCCGACCCCGCCGCGGGAAGCACGGAGCTCGTCGTCGCGACGACGCGCCCCGAAACGATGCTCGGCGACACCGCCGTCGCGGTGCACCCCGACGACCCGCGCTTCCGTCATTTGCACGGCAAGAAGCTCCGTCATCCCTTCACTGGACGCGAAATTCCGATCATCACCGACGCGATTCTCGTCGACATGAATTTCGGAACCGGCGCGGTGAAGGTGACGCCGGCTCACGACTTCAACGACTTCCAAACCGGAAAACGGCACGGGCTCGAGGAACTGAACATCCTCGCGCCGAACGGCACGATCAACGAAAACGGCGGCGAGTTCGCCGGGCTCGATCGATTCGTCGCGCGCAAGGCCGTGAAAAAGCGCTTGGTGGAGCTCGGCCTCGAGCGCGGCTCGAAGCCGCACTTGACGACCCTCCCGCGCTCCGAGCGCTCGGGCTCCATCGTCGAGCCGCTGATCTCGACGCAGTGGTTCGTGAACATGGTGCCACTCGCCGAACCTGCGCTCGCGGCGGTGCGCGACGGACGCACGACGATCCTGCCGGAGGATTGGATAAAAACGTACAACCACTTTCTCGGCAACATCCAGGATTGGTGCATCTCGCGTCAGCTCTGGTGGGGTCACCGCATCCCGGCGTTTCATTGCAAAGACTGCGGCGAATTCGTGGTCACGAGGCAAGACTCGGTGGCGTCGTGTCCGAAGTGCAACGGCGCGCGTCTGGAGCAAGACGAAGACGTGCTCGACACCTGGTTTTCGAGCGCGCTCTGGCCGTTTTCGACGCTCGGCTGGCCCGAGAAAACGCCGGCACTCGAACGGTTCTATCCGACGAGCGACATGGAGACGGGCTACGACATCCTGTTCTTCTGGGTCGCCCGCATGATGATGATGGGCCTCCATTTCATGGGGGAAGTCCCGTTCCGGCGCGTCTTGCTCAACGGCCTGGTCGTCGACGAAACCGGCGAGAAAATGAGCAAAGTGAAGGGCAATTCGATCGACCCGCTCGATCTCGTGCACGGCGCGACGTTCGAGACGGTGGTCGGCAAAGCATTGCCCGGCGCGCCCGTCGCCGAAGCGCTCTCGAAGTTCAAGAAGGCGTATCCGTCGGCCGCGCAAATGGGCCAGGGGTTCCCCGCGTACGGCGCCGACGCCGTGCGGCTCACGCTCGCGAGCTACACACCGCAAGCGCGCCGCATCGCGCTCTCGCCGAAGCGAATCGAAGGGTACCGGCATTTCTGCAACAAGGTGTTCAACGCGGTGCGCTTCGCGCTCGGCAACGTCGAGGCGGTGACGCTCGACGGCTCGCCGCCGAAAGAGCCGAAGCTCCTCGTGAACCGGTGGATCCTCTCGCGCCTCGCGAGCGCGGTCGGCGCGAGCACCCGTGGCATCGACGAGTTCCGACTCGATGAATCGGCGGGCGCGCTCTATCACTTCTTCTGGGACGAGCTCTGCGACTGGTACCTCGAGCTCACGAAGCCGGTCTTCGCGGCGGGAACGGCGGAAGAAATCGCCGAGACGAAGGTGACCCTCGCCCACTCCATCGAGACGGCGCTCCGCGCGCTCCACCCGTTCATTCCGTTCGTCACCGAAGAGCTCTGGCAACGCGTGCCGCGGCCGCCGTCGCGACCGCGCACCATCGCGCTCGCGCCGTACCCGACCCCCGCCGACGGCCGCGACGATCCGGACGCCGAACGCGACGTGAATTGTCTGATGCAGGTCATCGGCGCCGCGCGGACGATCCGGAGCGAGCACGAGGTGCACCCCGGCGCGAAGGTGCCCCTCCGGTTGCGGTCGGAAGACGTGGCGCGACGCGAGCTCTTGACTCGCGAAGCGCGCTTCATCGCCACGCTCGTCAAGGTCGACGGCGACGTCGTCGTCGAGCGACCCGGCGAGCGACCGCCGGGCTACGTGCTGTCGGTCGCGTGCGACGCGGACGTGCTGGTCGGACTCCGCGGCCTCGTCGAAGGCAAGAAGGAGCTCGAGCGCATCGATCGCGCGGTGAAGAAGGTCGAAAAGGATCTGGTGAGCCTCGAAAAACGCCTCGCGGACCCAAAATTCATCGACAAGGCACCTCCCGAGGTCGTCGTTCAGGTGCGCGAGCAGCGGGCGGCGCTCGAACGTCAGCGCGCGCGGCTCGTCGAAGAGCGCGGGCTCGCCGACGAGCTGTGACCCCTGGCGCGGCCGGCCGAGAAATGCGAAGAAAGCGCCCGCGGTAGGCAATGGCCGAAGGAAGCGCTGAAGCGCGGGGCATCGACCCCGTGTCCGGCCCAGTCGAGGCGACGCGCGTCGGTCTGCGGCGCCTGGCGTCGATCGGCATCGCGCTCGTGGGGGCGGCGGTGCCGTTCCTCATCATGTGCACCGAGCTGCACTTCCGCATGGCGGTGCCCATCGGGTTCGTGTCGTGCCTCGTCTCGGCGTGGGGGATCTTGGACGCGTTCGGCACCTTCGAGGGCGACAACGCCGGGGTCGTCGCGAGCACAACGCTCCGCGCGCTCTTGCCGCGCATCGCGGAGCTCGCGCTCTCCGCCATCGTGCTCATCGCGCTGCTCACGCTAGCGGTGGCCGGCGTGCTGCCGAAACCGATCCCGACCGCGGCGCTCCTCGTGCCGCTCGCTTTCACGTGGATGGTCGCCGCGACGTTCCGGGTCGGTCTCGCACTCGGCGCCTTTCGCGAAAGTGACGGCACGGCGCCGCCCCTACTTCGGCGCTGGGGGTTCTGGCTCGTCGTCCTGAACGTCGCCTTGTACTTGCCGCTCCTCGGCAGCTACTCGCTGTCGGATCCGTGGGAGACGCACTACGGCGAAGTGTCCCGCGAAATGCTCGCGCGCGACGACTGGATCTCGACGTGGTGGGCGCAGGACGGCTGGTTCTGGTCCAAGCCGGTCTTGGATTTCTGGATTCAAGCGATGGACTTCTCGCTCCTCGGCGTGAAGTACTTGCCCGGCGAGATGCTCCGCGCCGCGGAACACGGCGCGTTTCCACAGCCCGAGTGGGCCGCGCGAATGCCGGTGTTTCTCCTCACCGTCGTCTCGTCGTACATCCTTTATCGGGCGGTGCGGCGCGTGTCGGGGAAGCGCGCCGGGTTTCTCTCCTCGGTCGTCCTCACGACGATGCCGTACTGGTACCTCATCGCGCATCAGACGATGACCGACATGCCGTACGTGAGCACGCTCACCGCCGCGATGTCGTTCACGTTCCTCGGCTTCGTCACCGATCCCGAGCGGCGCTTGCCGCTCTACGAAGTGCGCGCCGGCAAAAAGATACTCCGGATCTCGGCGCTGCATCTGGTGCTCGTGGCCGTCATTCTGAGCACGCTGCCCCAGATTCTTTACCTGTTCTCGCGCGATCTGACGCTCTACCTGCGGCCGCATCTTCACGGTTTTCGCCCGCATTGGGACGAGTTTTTCTCCGGCTCCGGCGGCGGCAATTGCGGCCTTCCCGGCAATCAGGCGTGCGAGAGCGAGCACGCCGTCTATCCGCAGCCGTGGTTTTCACCGGCCGTTCTGGCCGTGCTCTGGACGTCGTGCGCCGGTGTCTTCCTTTGGATCGAACGGCACGAGCGCCGCGTCGCTCGCGTCTGTTTCCTCGGCGCCTGGTATTTCCTCGCGCTCAGCATGATGGGCAAGGGAGCGCCCGGGCTCGTCTTGCCGGTGGTCAGCGCGTTCGCCTTCGCCGGCGTCACCAAGCGGTGGCGCGACCTCGAACGCGTCGAGCTCGCGGCGCTCGTGCTCTTGCTCGCCTGCGTGGGCATGCCTTGGTACGTGCAGATGTACGTGCGGCACGGTCATCCGTTCATCGACCGGTTGATCATGCACGACATGTACGCGCGGGCGTTCGAACACGTGCACGACACGAACCAGGGCGACGACGTCACCTTCCGTTACTACGTCTGGCAGCTCGGGTACGGGCTCTTCCCGTGGACGGGACTCGCCGCGGGCGGGCTGCTCTTTTGGCTCCGCCGCCCCGACCGCACCAAGGACCTCCAGGGCGATCTGGCCACGTTCATGGTCGTTTGGTTCGTCGCGACGTTCGGGATGTTCACGATCACGCTGACGAAGTTTCATCACTACATCTTGCCGCTGGTTCCGCCGACCGCCGTCCTGACCGGCATGGTCGTCGACCGATTGCTCGGCGCGGGGTCGCCCGCGAAACCGGGCGCGCTCGTGAAGTATCTCGTGACGTCGGCGGCCGGCCTCGCCCTAGTCGTGCTCGGCATCGCGCGGCTCTTCCCGCGGCGCTTCCTCGGCGAGGCGATCGTCGGAAAGCCGCCGTGGATCGGGTGGGCCTTCGTGCTCATGGGCCTCGGCGTCGTTTTGGTCCTGTTTTCGGCGAGGCGCTTCGGGCGCTCGGAACGTGCCGTCGCGTCACCGTCCGGGCGCGTGCGCTACGACCGCACGATGGTGGCGGTGCTCGCGATCGCGTCGGCGATCGTCGTCGCGCTCGTCGGCCGCGACCTGTCCGCCAATCGGCTCGGCTCCGACGGGCAGCTCCGCCTGATGAACCTGTTCACGTACAACTACACGCGGCCGTGGCCCGATTCTCTCGACTTCACGGGGTACCTGGTCGGGTTCTCGGCGGTCTTGTGTCTCTTGTCACTCGGCCTCGCGAGTGAACGCTTTCGCACTCAAGCTACCGCGCTGTTCTGCGTCGCGTGCTCGCTCTGGACGGTCTTCGGTCTCGACATTTATCTCTACAAGTGCGCGCCGCACTGGGGTCAGCGCGAGACGGTGATGGCGTATTACCGCGACCGCACGAACGCGAATCAACCCTTCGTCGCGTATCAAATGAATTGGAAGGGCGAAAACTTCTACACGAGCAACCAAGTGCCCGCGTTCGTGTCGTCGGGAGAGCGGTTCAAGCAGTGGGTCGACGAGCAGAAAGCCAAAGGCATCCACCGCATCTATTTCACGAGCGAGCATGGCCGTGACGGCTCGCTTCGCCGCGAGCTCGGCGACCCGCCGAGCTACAAAGAAATTACCGACAAGACCTTGAACAACAAGTTCTTCGTCGCGCGCGTCGAATACTGAGCGTCAACCGGACGCCGGAGCGAAGTGACGCTCGAGCGCGTCGATCAGGCCGGCTATCGTGAACGTCGCGGCGACGACGTCCACGCGAATACCGACGTCGGCGAGGGTCTTCGCCGTGATCGGACCGATCGCCGCCACAGTGACGCCCGAGAGCAAGGCGCGGGCGCCGTCGCCGAGCAGCGCGACCGTCGCCGAGACGGTGGAGCTCGACGTGAAGAGCGCGACGTCGATTTCGCGCGCGTCGAACGCGCGACGCAAGGCTTCGCCTCGCTCCCGAGACACGACGCGCGTCTCGTATGCGGCCACGACGTCGACGACCGCGCCGCTTTCCCGGAGTAACGTCGGGAGCGCGTCGCGAGCGACCAGCGCGCGCACGACGAGCACGCGCCCGACGCCGCGATAGGCGATCTCGCGCGCGAGCCCTTCACCCAAAAATTCCGACGCCATGACGTCGGGTCGCACCCCGTAGCGTTCGACGGCGGCTCCCGTCCCCGGGCCAATCACGCCGATCTTCGCCGCGCCGAACGCGCGCGCGTCGCGCCCTTGCCGCGAGAGCTCCGCGAAGAACCGATGAACGCCGTTCGCGCTCGTGAAGAGCACCCAATCGTACGACGAGAGCTCGCCCGCGGCGCGGCGGAGCGGCTCGGGGTCCGGTGGCGCGACGATTTCGATCACCGGGAACGGAACCGCGTTCGCGCTCGCTTCTCGGATCGCGAGCGCGGTCTCCTTCGATTGCTCCGCCGCGCGCGGCACGAGGATGCGCTTGCCGAAGAGCGGACGCCGGTCGTACCAGCGGAGCGCCTCGCGGAGCGCGACGACCTCGCCGACGACGATGACGGCGGGGTTCGTGAAGTGCTCGCGATGCGCCTCGGCCGCGACGCGTCCGAGCGACGAGACGAGCACGCGCTGTTCCGGTCGCGCCGCCCATTGCACGACCGCCGCCGGCGTCTCGGGCGAACGCCCTCCCGCGACGAGCGCGCGCGCGATCTCGTCGATGCGCCGCATGCCCATGAGCACGCAGATGGTGTCGGTCGCGGTCGCGAGGCGCTGCCACGCGTCAGGGGTCCACTCGACGCCTTCCTTGTCGCTGCCGGTGATGAACGTCACGCTCGACGACAGATCCCGATGGGTCAGGGAAATGCCCGCGTACGCGGCGGCTGCGACCGGCGACGACACGCCCGGGACGATCTCGAAATCGATCCCCGCCGCTCGGAGCGCCTCCGCTTCTTCCGCGCCGCGCGCGAAGAGGAGCGGATCGCCGCCTTTGAGTCGCGCGACCCGCTTGCCCGCGTGCGCGAGCTCGATCAATTGCTGGGTGATCCAGCTCTGCGACGGGTTGTTCAACCCGCCGCGCTTGCCGACGTTCCGGAGCTCCGCGTCGGGTCGGCAATGTTCGAGCAACGCCGGGTGCGAGAGCGCGTCGTAGAGCACCGCGTCGGCCTCGCCGAGCACGCGGAGGCCGCGCGCCGTGATCAACTCGGGGTCTCCGGGGCCCGCGCCGATGAGCCAAACTTTTCCCCAGTTCATCCGCCCCGGAACTTACCGTGGAATGGCCTCGCGCCCCTCGTTCGGCGCGGTTTCCCTGGGTACCGGGTGACCTCGAAGTGTCGGGTCAAACGCTCGGAACCCATAAAAAAATGCCAGAAGGAGCACGAACCTGGAGTGGCCGGACCCGCCCAGACAACCCTGGGGTACCAATCCGACCGGCGGGTCGATGGCTGTTGACAGCGTGTGGGAAATCAGGAGAATCACCTACCTTGTGCACCATTGTAGGTGATCGCGCGGTCGGCCCGGCGTAGCTTCCCCGAGTCCCTCGTCCCCCAGGAATGCAATGTCGAAGAATCTTCAGGGGTTGGCAGACCAGTGGTTTGTGACCAACGGAGTGGTCGCCGTGGGTCCCGTGGACTTCGAACGGCTCGCACGCGGCGTGGCCCACGGAAGGATCCCGACGGCGTCGTTCGTTCGACACCAATCGTGGAAAGTTTGGCGGGAGCTGCGCGAAATCGGCGGCCTCTCCGCGATCGACCGCCTCGAGACCGTTGAACGGCTTGCCGGCGTGAGCGTCGTCGCCGAAGAGCGAGCGGCCGACCCGCGAAGTTACCCGCCGCCTCCGCTCGAGGTGCAAACGACCCCGATCGATAGCGTCGCGGATTCGCAGCCGCCGCTCTCGTCGGTGCGCGCCGCCGCCGTCGACCCGGTCGGCGTCCTCGCGGCCGCCCGCGACCTCGAGGATGCGCTGCTCCTCACCTTGTCGACCGGAGTCGCCGCCGCCAACAGCGACGCGGGGCTGCTCCATCGCGACCGTCCCGAGCTCGGCTCGATCGTCACGTCGTACGCTCACGGGCCGAACGCCGAGGTCGTCCTCGGTTCGCGGCTTCCCGAGGATGACCCGTCGGTCATCGCCGCTCGAAGTGGCCGAACCGTGATGGGCGATCCGCAGGTCGGCGAGATCGGGCGCTACATCGCGGGCAGGCTCTCGCCGTCGCTCGGCATGGTCCGCGGCGTGGCCATGGTCCCCGTGGTGGTGTTCGGGCAGCTCGTCGGCATGCTCGAAATCGGACGCACGCAAA
The DNA here is from genome assembly GCA_036271175.1 of Polyangiaceae bacterium. Classification (GTDB taxonomy): domain Bacteria; phylum Myxococcota_A; class Polyangia; order Polyangiales; family Polyangiaceae; genus DASZVB01. Next base: position 17,315 of record DATBBD010000019.1, read on the forward strand.
CGCCGTTCCGCGCGCGTGAAGTCGCCCGCGTCGAGGACGTCATCGACGCCCTCACCGCGCGCATCGTGGTCCAGGGCTGGCTCGAGCTGCCCGATTACGGCGACTGAGCGCCCCGTCCCCACTGCGAAGGCCGCGGTTCGGGAGGGCGCCCCAAAATAAAAGCCTATCCCCGGCGAAACCGCGGACCCGGACTATGCTGCGCGCCGTCATGCTCTTCGAATCGCTTCGAATCGCGGGCGCTCGCGGGCCGTCTTTTATTTGGGGGCACCCGGTTCGACGAATCGCGGCGGTGACCGCGACGTTGCTCGGCGTGCTCGCGACCGCGCCGGGGTGCAGCACGCAATGCGATCGGCATCCTGACCAGCCGCCGACGGTGTTCAGGGGCGGCACGACGCACGACGACTGGTACGAGAGTTCGCCCGTGTCGGGGCCATTCCTCGATTTTGCTCCAGGGCGCACGTATCGCTTCGTGCACGGCCTGGGCGGACCGCCGCAGAACCTCGAGTGCTATTTCTCGTTCAACCCGTACCCGCTCGACGGCGGCGTGAATTCGTCGGGCTTCGTGCCGTGCGGGACGAACCAGAGCACGTTCCAGGACGACAACGCGACGTACTTCGACCTCCGAAACGACACCTGCTCCGAGGTGTTCTTGCGGGTCTTCGCGTCGGATCCGTGGCCTCTCCACGATGCAGGGGCGTCGTCGTCCACGCCGGCGACCCCGGACGCCGGAACGTCGAAGGACGCCGGCGTTCGCGACGGCGGACCGTAAAGCGGGCTGTCTCGGACGCGTACGACGCGCAGGGCGCCCCCAAAACAAAAGACGATTCGCGCTCGAGCGCGTGCACTCACTCCGCGGACGCTTGCGCCGGAATGCTGTCGGCCTGGCGCGCGAAGTGGAGGCGGTGGAGCTTCGAATAGAGACCACCGGTGCGGAGCAATTCTTGATGGCTACCTTGCTCGACGAGGCGCCCGCGCTGAAACACCAAGATGCGATCCGCGGCGCGCACCGTGCTCAAGCGATGCGCGATGATGAGCGCCGTTCGCCCTTTCATGAGCTCGTCGAGCGCGCGCTGGATGCGGGACTCGGTGTCGCTGTCGACGCTCGCCGTCGCCTCGTCGAGGACGATGATCGGCGCGTCGCGATAGAGCGCTCGGGCGAACGCGATGAGCTGGCGTTCGCCGGCGGAGAAATTGTCGCCGCGTTCGTCGACGCGCGCGTCGAGCCCCTTCGGCCGCCGCATGAAGAGATCGTACGCGTCGATGCGACGAAGCGCGGCCTCGACGCGGGCGCGGTCGGGTTCTTTGTCGCCGACCGCGACGTTCGACATGATGGTGCCGGGGAACAGGAAGACGTCCTGCGGAACCACGGCGAACGTCTTTCGCAGAGCCTCGCGCGCCTCGCCGCGGACATCGGCGCCGCCGACCCGGACGATGCCCGCATTGACGTCGTAGAGACGGAGGAGCAACGACGCGAGCGTCGTCTTGCCGGCGCCGGTCGGACCGACGACCGCGACTTTTTCGCCGCGCTTCACCGAGAAGCTCACGTCGTTCAAAACCGGCACGCCAGGCTTGTATTCGAACGTGACGTGCTCGAACGAGAACGCGCTTCCCGAGCTGAGCGGCGGCGCGGCGTCGGTGCGTGCCGGAGCGTCGGCTTCGTCGGCGAGATCGAGCAGCCCGAAGACGCGCTCGGCGCCGGCCATCGCGCTCTGGAGAAGCGTGTAGCGCTGGGCGAGCGCGCTGATCGGCTCGAAGAACATCATCAAGTAAGCGTTGAACGCGACGATGGTGCCGAAGCTGACCGTCCGATACCCGAGCGAGACGACGATCGACGCG
>DATBBD010000020.1:0-6962 GCA_036271175.1 Polyangiaceae bacterium
AGACGAGACGGGGTTCACTCGAGAGCATGACGAAACGATTTCTGCGATGACCGAGCCGCGGCGACCCTTACAGCGGCATGGCGAGCGTCACAATCGTCCGTATGCATCGTCTTTTTTTCTCGTGACGAGAATCGGTCGTGAAGTCGCGATTCCCGAGGGCGCCGCGACCGGCCCACGCCACCGCGCGCGCTTCGAAGCGCGCGACAATTGGCGACCGGGGTGCGAAGAACGACGTGGATTGTACGAGTCGAGGGCAGGAGCGCACGCTATCGTTCGCGGGCGATCCGAGTCTGCTTTGCTTGTCGACCGTTCGACGCGAACGCTCGAAGGAGGTCTCGCATGAATTCTCCGCGCACGATGCGCCTGGCCCTGGGGCTCGGCCTCGCTGGTTTTCCACTCCTTGCCTGCGGCTCCAATTCGGGGAGCGACACGAACGTCGCGACCGGCGGCGCGTCCTTCGGCGCCGGGGGCACCGCGAGCGGCGGCGCTTCCGTGACCGCCAATGGCGGCACGAGCGGCGCGCAAAATCCACCGCCCGGCGGCGCGACGAATGCGGGCGGCTCGACCGGCATCGTTCCGCCGGCGTCGGGCGGCGTGAGCGGCATGCCGACGGGCGGCTCGAGCGGCGTGAACCCGAGCTCCGGCGGCGCGCCAACGTCGACGGGCGGCGCGCCGGCTTCGATGCCGGACGGCGGTAGCGGCGCGACCGGTCCGTCGGGGCCGCCGAATGGAACGCCGACGGTGTTCTTCCTCGACGCGCTCTTCGGTCGCGTCCTCACGGCGCCTGCGGACGGCTCGCCCAGCAAGGCGATCTCCTCGCAAGGAAGCTCGACGCCCGACGGCGTGGTCGTCGATGTGCCGAACGGTTTCGTCTACTGGACGAACATGGGGAACCCGGACGACAACGACGGCTTCATCTTGCGCACGAAGCTCGACGGGTCGGCCATGACGACCATCGTTCCGCCGGGCGGCACGTTCACGCCGAAGCAACTGAAGCTCGATGCCGGCCACGGGGTGCTCTACTGGTCGGACCGCGAAGGCATGAAGATCCAGCGTGCGAACGTCGACGGCTCGGGGCTCGAAACCCTGGTCACGATCGCCGACGGCGACACGGCGCGCGCCGACGCGTCGAACTGGGCCGTCGGCATCGCGCTCGACGTCCCGCACGGCAAGATGTACTGGACGCAAAAGGGCCCGACCGACGGCGGGGTCGGGACGATCCGCCGCGCCGATATCGAGATCCCGGCGGGTGAAGACGCCGCGCATCGCACCGACATCGAGATCCTCTTCTCGGGGTTGGCCGAGCCGATCGACATGGACGTCGATCTCGGGAAGCGGCAAATGTACTGGACGGATCGCGGCGACAACACCGTATCGCGCGCGCCGATGGATGCGCCGGCGGGCTTCAACCCGGCCTCGCGCCCGGACCGCACGATCCTCGAGCACGGCGCAGGCCAGGCGATCGGCATCTCGCTCGATCTGCCGAGGAACACCATGTACTACACGTCGCTCGACACCGGCACGGTGTGGAAGGCGGCTCTCGACGGCAGCGGAGCCACGGGAATGCTCAAAAATCAGGGCTCACTGACGGGAATCGCGCTCGTGAATATGGCGAACATGCCCTGAAACATACCCCGACCCCGCGAGCACTCGCGCTCGCGTCGCGTCCACGAGCCTTGCCAAGGCGCGCGGACGGCGAGACACTTGAAGGAATATCCATCCGGAGATTCGAGTGGCTCGAGGGCAAGCAATAAAGCAGGAGACGGCACGGTTCGAAGAGCCGCCGTGGGGTGCTCCGTTCGAAAAGGCGGAAGAGATCCTCGCGATTCCCGAGACCGCCGAGATGGCCGGCATGTTCCTCGCGCCGCTGGTCATCACCGCGAAGCGCCGCGGCGTCGTGTTGCCGTCCGCGCGCGAACGCTATTTGCCGTTCAAATTCTACCCGCTCCGCGAACACGCGAGCTTGCTCATCGAGAGCTGCGAGCTCTTGCTGCCCGACGTCCCGATCCGTCTCGCGCTCCGGAAGCTCGGGCGCGGCGCGCCCGCGGCGCTCATCGCGTCGACGCTCGGCAAGGTCGTGCTCGGCTCCGCGCAGGGCGTTCACGCAGTCGTCGAGGCGATGGTGAAAGCGTACCCGCTCAACGTCCGACCGAGTCAGACGTCCATCTTGTCGAGCGGCCCGACCGAGATGATCGTGCGCTTCGACGAGGTGCACTACTTCCTCGATTCGCACCACGTGGGGGCGCTCGAAGGTGCGCTCAAACACGCCGGCGCGAACGGCCGCGTGCTCATTCACTCGAGGAGCCGCTCGTCCGCGGATTTCTTGGTCGAATGGGGGGAGCTAACCGGGCGGTAGCGGCGCGTCGGGCGGCCGTTTGCTGGCTTCTTCCAGGAGCTTCGTGAGCCGCTCGGCGAATTGCGACGGATCTTCGATGGGGCTTCCTTCGGCGAGGAGCGCTTGATCGAACAGGAGATGGATCCAGTCGCGAAGGCGTGGTGAAGCGGGGTTCGTCTTTCGTTCGACCTCGAGATTCGCGAGGAGCGAATGCGTCGGGTTGATCTCGAGGATCCGCTTCGCGCGCGCCCCGCCGCGTTCGGTCGCGCGCAGGAGCCGCTCGATGTGCGGCTGCAATCCGCCGTCCGGAACGACGAGGCACGCCGGTGAATCGGTCAGTCGATCCGAGACGCGCACCTCGCTGACGTCTTCCTGGAGCTCGGCGCGGATCAAGCCGCGCAGCTCGTCGAGGTCGACGGCCTTCTCGTCTTTGCTCTCCGCCGATTTGTCGTCACCGAGCTTCAGATCGGCCGCCGTGGCCGAGACGAGCGGGACGTCTTCGAAGTCGTCGAGGCCGCCGACGGCGAAGGCGTCGACCGGATCGGTCATGAAGAGCACCTCGAAGCCGCGCTTCCGGAGCTGCTCGGTGTGCGGGCTCTTCTCGGCCAAGGTCCGCGACTCGGCGATCACGTAGTAGATCGCCTTCTGCCCCTCGACCATGCGGGCCTTGTACTCCGCGAGCGAGACCAGGCCCGAGCCTTTGCTGCTCTCGTAGCGCAGGAGCGGCGCGAGGCGATCCTTCTGCTCGGGCTCGAAGTGGAGCCCCTCTTTCAGCACGCGCCCGAACACGCCCCAGAACTCGGCGTAGCGCGCCGGTTCGTCCTTGGCGATGCCGTCGAGCAAGTCCAGCACCTGCTTCACGATCTGTTTCCGAATGACGCGCACGATGCTCGAGTCTTGCAAGACTTCGCGCGAGACGTTCAGCGGCAAATCTTCGGAATCGACGACGCCGCGCACGAAGCGGAGCCACTTCGGCAACAGATCGGCCGCGTCGTCCATGATGAACACGCGACGGACGTACAGGCGGACGCCGTGCCGCTCTTCGGGCTGGAAGAGATCGAATGGCGCGCGCTTCGGGATGAAGAGCAACCCGGAAAATTCCTGCGTTCCTTCGACCTGGAAATGCCGGTGCGCGAACGGCGGTTCGAAGTCGTGGGTCAGGTGCTTGTAGAAGTCGTCGTACTGGCTCTTTTCGACTTCCGAAGGCCGGCGTTGCCAGAGCGCTTTTCCTTTGTTGACGACCTCGACCTTCGCGTCGGTTTCGCCCGTCGAGAGCTCGATCGGGTAGTCGAGAAAATCCGAGTAGCGTTCGACGAGGCTCTTCAACCGGTAGGTGTCCAGGTAGTCCGCGTCGGGCTTCAGGTGGAGGACGATCGTCGTTCCCTGGCACTCGCGCTCGGCTGGCTCGATCGTGAACGTGTCGGTTCCCTTCGACGTCCAGCGGTTCGCCTCGGTTTCGCCCGCGGCGCGGCTCGTCACTGCCACTTCGTCGGCGACGAGATACGCGCTGTAAAACCCGACGCCGAACTGCCCGATCAGGTTCACGTCCGCGCGCTTGGCGTCCGCGAGCTTCTCGAGGAAGGCCCGCGTTCCGGAGTGCGCGACGGTGCCGAGATCCGTCGTCAGGGTTTCGCGCGACATGCCGACGCCGTTGTCCCAGATCGTCAGGGTGCGCTTCGCCTTGTCCGGAATGAGACGAATGCGGAGCTTTTCACCTTCCGGGACGAGTCCGGGCTCGGTCACCAGTCGAAACCGGAGTTTGTCGAGCGCGTCCGAAGCGTTCGACAAGAGCTCGCGAAGGAAGACTTCCTTCTTCGTGTAGAGCGAATTGATGACCAGGCCGAGGACCTGGCTCACTTCGGCCTGAAAATGATGGGTCGACTTTTCGGGGGCGTCGGTAGTCATGTTGGGGCTCGCGAGCGCAGGATCGCCACGCGTTCGTCCCTGTCAAGTCGGCGTCGGTCGGCGCGGCGCCGTTTCGCGGAGAACGCGCGTCAGAGCGTCAGACCGAGCCGGCGTCGCGCGGTCAGGCAATGCTCGCCGGAGCGCTCGAAATCGCGACAGGACTTGGGGCGATCCTCGTAAATCGAGCAAGTGAACGGCATCGGCTCCGCGCCGGCGTCGCGCTCCCCGCCGAACAGTGCCGAGCAGCGGTCGCCGCGTCGCGCGATTTCGAGGAACGGACCCCGGACGACGACGAGTTCGGGGTGCTTCTTGCGCACCGGGTCACGCGCTCCGACTTGCACGGTGTCGTACGCAGCACGGCAGCACGCGCCGCAGTCCCGGCAATCGAGCTCGGGCTCGAAGCGCTCGCACGCGGCGAACGCGGCGTCGACGCGGGCGCCGTCCGCTTGCCGACAACGGCCCTTCGCGGTGCGCCACGTGCACGCGCCGCACGTCTCGGCCGGCGCCCGGTGCGCGCGACCAGGAAGCCCCGTCGGGTGTCGGGGTGGCGGCGCATCGACGACCGCGTAGAGGTCTCTCTCGGTGGGCGCGCCCGCCGAATCTCCGTCCCCGGCGCTCGTGAACGCGTGCGCGCGGAGCGCGATCGCCGACGTCGCTTCGAGCGCCTCGCGGAGATGCGGCACCCACGGAGCCTTTTCAGCGCGCCGGAACCCCAAAACGGCCATCGTGATGGTCGGATCTCCGCGCGCCGCGAGCGGATCTTCGGCGAGCGCGTCGTAGAACGCGCGAAAATCCGTCGTCGGGGCGAAGAATCGGCGCAAACCGTGGCGCGCCCCGAGTGCCGCTTGCACCCGCAGACACGCCTCTTCGCGCGAGACGTCGCGCTCCGTCTCGTTGTCGAGCCCCCAGTCACGCACGTCGAACGACGCTTCGCCCTCGACGAGGGAATGACAGAGCTCGTGAAAAATCATCTGCGCGAGCGAATCGTCGGGGTCGAGGCTCGCCGGATCGCCGAGCAGGAGCACGCGACCGCCGGGCGTCGCCGCGTAGGCATCCCGGGTGCGCTCGACCCGAAACCCAATACGCCGCGCCGCCGTGACCCAGACGTGGTCGAGCGGGTCCGTGTATTGATGGGTGGGCACGCGGGGCGGCACGGGGCGGAGTCTGACACGTCGCGAGCGACCGAGCGCGGGCGGCGCTCGCGTCGTTTTTACGCCGAGCCCGGCGGAACCGTCGCGGAGTCGAACAGGCGCGTCAGCGCGTCGATCATTTTCGGCACGTCCGCCGTGGCGCAGAGCTCGCGGCACGAGTGCATGCTGAGCATCGGGTTTCCGACGTCGACCGTGCGCATCGAGAGCCGCGCGGCGGAAATCGGACCGACCGTCGTGCCGCAGCGCATGTCGTTCCGGGCCACGAAGCGTTGCGTCGCGACGCCCGCGTCGCGACACGCGCGCTCGAAGACGGCCGCCGATGGTCCGTCCGTCGCGTACGACTGGCTCGAATTGACCTTGATGACCGGCCCTTTGCCGAGAAACGGCGTGTGCTCCGGCTCGTGTCGATCGGTGAAATTCGGATGGATCGCGTGCGCCATGTCCGCCGACACCAGCAACGAGCGGGCGAGGGCACGCGATCCCGCGTCGGAGCCCGCGTCGCGGGCGCCGTTCGCGATGCGCTCGAGCACGGAGCGAAAAAAGAGGCTCGACGCGCCCATCGCGCTCTGACTTCCCACCTCTTCGTGATCGTAGAGCGCGATGCCGATCGTCGCGTCGCTTTTCGACTTGGCGGTGACGAGGGCGCTCAGCGCGGCGTGACACGACGCCAGGTTGTCGAGTCGCGGCGCGTACAAGAACTCGTCGTCGGCGCCGCCGACCGACGGCGCTTGCACGTCGTAGAGCGCGAGATCGTACGCGCCGAGCGCGTCGGAGGTCGCACCCGGAATGGCCTCGACGAGCAGCTCGCGGAAGGGAGATCGCTCCGCGAGCGACAAAGTCGGAATGACCTGGGTTTGCGGATTCAGCTTGAGCCCCTCCGTCGGCGGCAAGAGGTTCAGGTGAATCGCCAGGTTCGACACGCGGCAAATGGGTCGATGGATCCGCACGAGATGCGTCGAGCCGTCGAGCAAGCTCACGCGCCCGGCGATTCCCAGATCTCGGTCGAGCCACGTATGGAGCAGCGGGCTGCCGTACACCTCGACGCCGAGCTGCTGGTAGCCTTGCGTTCGCTGCTCGGGACGCGGTTTCACCCGCAAATTCGGCGAATCGGTGTGCGCTGCGACCAGCAAAAACCCGGCGCGAGACGGCGGTGCGCCCCCGGCGACCAGCGCGACGATGGTGGAGCCCCCGCGCACGACGTAGACGCGGTCGCCCGCCGCGACGCGCCACTCGTCGCGTTCGTCGAGCTCGCGAAAGCCGTTTTCGCGGAGCCTTCGGGCCGTCTCGAACACCGCATGGTACGGCGTGGGCGAGGCGTCGATGAACCGAATGAGGTCGGTGACGGATTCGTCCGTGGTGGGCGGCGACATTGCCCCGACTATACTGCCGCTCCCCCCATGCTCGCTCGCGATGTGAGAATCGAAGACTTCGATACTCGGGACTGGGTCGTCCTCGGAGATATCCTCGGAGCGCGCGCGCGGTCCCGGGCCGTCGCCGAACCGAGCTCGGGCCTGCTGGTGCTCGTGGAGGGCGAGCGCGTGCTCAAGGTCGTTTCGACCACCGCGGGCCGC